>NZ_QUJX01000001.1:0-255310 GCF_003480785.1 Ruminococcus sp. AM26-12LB
GTGGGAGAAGCAAGAATCCCCCTGCTTTAGCTGTGGGGAGTGTCAAGTTTTCTTTGTGTGGTATAATTTATATATCAGTAGGAGTGTTAATGAATAACAATACTATATTTGACGATGTTTTCCGGACAATGGTGGAGAGGATGACTTACCTGCTCGTTCCGCTTATCAATGAGGTGTTTCATACTTCGTATCCGGAGAATGTAAAGATTGTGCATCTTCGGAATGAGCATCAGCTGGAGGATGGGGAATTGATCACGGATGCCCGGCTGTTGATCGGGGATAAGGTGTATCATATTGAGTGTTAGAGTGCGGATGATACTATGATGGCGATCAGGATGTTTGAGTATGATTTTGCGATTGCTTTGGAGAGTAGGCGGAGAGTAGGACGGAAGTTTTATGTGGAGTTTCCGAGATCATGTGTAATTTATTTAAGATCTACGAAGAATACGCCGGATGTTGAGGAAGTGGAGCTGCTGCTTCCGGATGGGCAGGTGTGTGTATATCGTGTTCCGACGGTGAAGGTGGAGCGTTATACAAAGGATAGCATTTTTGAGAAGAATTTACTGATGTTACTTCCGTTTTATGTAATGAGATACGAGGAGTCGGCGCATATAATAGGTGAGGATTCTGAGAAACTACGAAGATTATTGAATAACTGTGCGTCGCATTCTCGTTACTTCAGTAGTGATGAGTTAGACGCACTATTTTTGAAAATGAACAGAACAAATGTTTGTAAACTCTTCTTGCGTATGGTATAATAAAAACATGGAGAAAAATATATTTAATATCAATAATAATGGACTTTCATATGGTAGAGGATATGTGTATTCACTGCAGTACCATCTGGTATGGTGTACAAAATATCGGAAAAAAGTTTTAAAAGATGGTATTGATGCAGAATGCAAAGAAATGCTCTGTGACCTTGCAGAAGAATATAAATTTCAGATTCTGGCAATGGAGGTTATGCCGGATCATATCCATCTGCTTGTAGATTGCAGACCACAGTTTTATATCTCGGATATGATCAAGATCATGAAGGGGAACATTGCCAGGCAGATGTTTCTTGTGCATCCAGAACTGAAGAAGGAGCTTTGGGGAGGGCATCTGTGGAATCCATCTTATTGTGCAGTGACGGTAAGTGACAGGAGCAGGGAACAGGTATGTTCTTATATCGAAGGGCAAAAAGAAAAACAGTAATCTGAAAGAACTCGTTTTTTATATTTGTAAGAAAGAGGAAAAAAGATGAGGACAGTATCCAGTTATGGCGTAGAACTGCGAAAACAGAATATCCCGATCCGCCAGACACTGGATATTTATCGTTCTGCGGTCAGCTGCCTGATTGAGATCTATGCCCAGGCATGGGATGAACTGGCAGTGATCACGGAACCTAAAAAACGTTTCAATACTGCAGAACATCTGGTGCATACCACAAAAAAGAATCAGGCAAGGTTTGATTTTGACCTGCGATTTCCAAAGATGCCTTCTTATCTCAGAAGGGCAGCTATCCAGCATGCCTTGGGAAGCGTATCCTCATATAAGACGAGGCTGGAACTGTGGAAAAAAATGGATAAGAAAGGCGGCACGCCGAAGCTGGTGTGTGGTAATCATGCTATGCCGGTATTTTACCGTGATGTGATGTACCGTGAAGATACGGAGGAAAAAGATGGAGCGTACCTGAAACTTTATGACGGCCATGACTGGAAATGGTTCCGGGTCAGTCTCAGCCATACAGATATGGAATATCTGAGGAAATACTGGGCGGGAAAAAGAACAGCAGCTCCCGTGCTGGAAAAAAGGCATCGTAAATACTTCCTGCGTTTTTCTTATACAGAAGAGGTGCCGCTTACAAAGGCACCTGTAAAAGAACAGATCATCTGCAGTGTGGATTTAGGGATCAATACGGATGCAGTCTGCACTATTATGCGGTCAGATGGAACTGTCCTGGGAAGAAAATTTATTGATTTTCCCAGTGAAAAAGACCGGATGTACCGTGTGCTGGGACGGATACGCAGGTTCCAGCGGGAACATGGTCCTGTACAGGTGAAAAGCAGATGGGCTTATGCGAAGCGTCTTAACACAGAACTTGGAAGAAAGATCGCAGGAGCAGTTGCAGGATATGCGGAAGAAAACCACGCGGATGTGATCGTGTTTGAGTATCTGGAAACAAAAGGAAAGATATCCGGAAGAAAGAAACAGAAGCTGCATTTGTGGAGAAAAAGGGATATCCAGATAAGATGTGAACATCAGGCGCATCGCAGAGGGATGCGGATATCCAGGATCTGTGCATGGAATACCAGCAGGCTTGCCTGTGATGGGTCGGGAACAGTTGTCCGTGATCCAGGCAATCACAGTTTATGTACATTCCAGAATGGAAAAAGATATAACTGTGATCTTTCGGCGTCCTATAATATTGGAGCAAGATATTTTATCCGGGAACTCTTAAAACCCCTTCCGGCAACGGAAAGGTCTTTGCTGGAGGCAAAAGTCCCTTCAGTAAAGCGTAGGATCTCATGTGTATATGCGGACTTAAGAGAACTATTTTCAGAAATGGAACTCTTAAGAGCAGCATAAACACAGGCAGATATACAGCGGATTACCTGCAGTGTGGGAACCTGCCATATCTGGCATGGAAAAAGCGCATGACTGTGCATATCCTAAGCTACAGGCGTATCCGCCGATATTTAGCCTTGTCGCTTAAAGCGACTGAGGAGCATGTGACTTTAGTCATGTGAGATCCACTAGATTGATTGTAAGGATATCAGATTACATTTTCCGAAAAGAAGAAAAAATCAAGGAGTAGATGAAGTTATGGGTGGAAAGGTTTTACAGTTGGAATCGGAACGCTTGTTTGAGCTGGGAGAAGCACGTGGGAAAATTATTGGAAAAGCAGAAGGAAAAGCAGAGGGCGAGGCTATTGGAGAAACGAGGATGAGGAT
Organism: Ruminococcus sp. AM26-12LB; assembly: GCF_003480785.1. Classification (NCBI taxonomy): domain Bacteria; kingdom Bacillati; phylum Bacillota; class Clostridia; order Eubacteriales; family Oscillospiraceae; genus Ruminococcus; species Ruminococcus sp. AM26-12LB. Next base: position 2,937 of record NZ_QUJX01000001.1, read on the forward strand.
GTTGATCAATCGTTTGATCGCGGATGGTCGAATGGATGAGATTGGGAAAATCATAGACAGTGCGGAGGCTTGCAGGGAGTTGTATAAAGAGTATGGTTTGTGAGAAATAAAGAGGATATTTTGTTACTGGTGACAAATGTCAGATTTTTACAGAAGAGAGGATATAAACATGGGTGTTTACAGGCGTAAGGCACAGTATCATGAGACGGATCAGATGGGGATCATCCATCATTCCAATTATGTGAAATGGATGGAAGAGGCTCGGATCGATTTCATGAAGGAGTTGGGCTTTGGTTATGGTGAGGTGGAGAAGCGGGGGATTGTTTCTCCGGTTGCAGAGGTTTCAGTTTCTTATAAGAAGCCGGTGCTTTTTGATGATGTAGTTGGGATTTCGGTTTCGGTGAAGAAGTACAGTGGTGTGGTTCTGGAGCTGGCTTATGAGTTTTTTAATGTGACCAGAAGTGAGGTTTGTACAGAGGCTTCCTCGAAGCATTGTTTTACCAGGAATGGGGAGCTGGTTTCTCTGAAAAAAGAGATTCCGGAACTGGATGTGCTGTTCAGAAGCTGTGTGAAGGGGGATTGAGTCTGATGGAAGTTGTGGAGATGCTTGATAATCTGAAGGAAAAGGCCCGCAGGGACCCGGCGCTTCGGGAGATGTTGCTTGCTACCCGCAGGGAGAAAGCGCCGCTGGCTGCTTTCTGTAAGAAGTGCCGGGAGCTTGGGGTTCCGGTTTATGAGATGGATCTGATCGCAGCTGGTGAGGAATTTTATGCAGCGATGAAGAGGAGTACCAATGGCGGCGGAGAGAATTCTCCGATGCTTGAGGGTGAGGATGATTTTTATGAACTGTTTTTTGCTGGGTTGGAGTGAAAAAATAGTTTCAAAATTCCGCATCAATATACTTCTCCAGCACCGGGAACTGTACACCACCAATCTTCAGTACCTGGCTGTGGAAAGCTTTCAGATCAAAGTCCTGGCCAAGGCGGTTCTGTTCGGAAGTGCATAAGTCCAGAAGACTTAAGTAGCCCCAGTAGTATTTCAGATAATTTCCCGGGGTTTCCAGGATATACTGGTAGATCTCGGAGACAACGGCGCTGTCTTCGATACCAAAGGCTTTTAGAAAGCTGGCGGCTTCGGCCTGAGTCCAGCCGTTGTAATGGATCTCAATGTCCAGAAGGGAGTACATGCATAAATTGATGCTTCGGTTCAGCCAGGAGATCCTAGCAAGCTCTGTGGCAGAAGGATCCTGAATATAATCGGCGGCGTACTGGTAGGCATAGGGTTCGATGTAGGTGGCCCATCCTTCTGCAAAGCCGGAGGTGCAGAGAAGATTTCGGATGTTGGAGGATTTTTGGCGTTGGAAGGTGACAGTCTGGTAAAGATGCCCCGGAAATCCTTCATGTGCCAGTGTGGTAAAAAGCTCCAGACCCTGGTAGTTGGCAGCCGGATTTATGTAGATCACATTGGGGGTTCCGGTATCCATAGGTGGGGTGAGATAAAAGGCGGGGCTTAGATATTCTTTCATGGAATCGTGGACTGTGCGGAGCTCAAAGGTGACATCTGTGAGAGGTGGGAAGTCTGTTTGGATCTTTTGCTGCAAGGCATTCAGCATCTGGGCAGGCTTTATTTCTCTGAAAGTGATTCCCCGGCTGAGAGTAGTCAGAAGCTCCGGGTTTTGTCGAAGTATGGTTCCTGCGATGCCGATCTCGTCGGAAAGCTGTCCGGAGAGTCGTTTTTCCATTTGCTTTACAGGAACGTAAGAGCCGGTCTGACTCTGAAGAAGATAGAGATAGTAGGCTTTTCCTCCCTTGAAATAAGTCAGGCCACGAGTGTTTTTTCCTGTGCCACGCAAAGCTTCCAGACCGGTCATAAGTTCCTGATAGGCTGGGATGACTTCTGTTTTCATAAGATTTTGGTGGGTCAGGACCAGAGCGTTCTGCTCTGAGGAAGGAAGTTTTCCATATTCGGATAGCTTTTTCTGGAAAATTTCCAGCATATAATTGTTGTCGGGATTCTGGATAAAAGCACTGCATTGTGCAAGGACCCGGTCCAGGGTAGTATCGCTCATAAAGAAGCCAGCTTCGGATTTCTTTTTTTCAAATTTCAGGATGCTCTGAAAGTATGGGCGGATGGTGGTGAGAAGATTGAGGTAGTCGGTGATATCACGATCTTCATAAAAGGCATATTCCGCCAGAAGAACCGGAAGCTGAGCCTGAATACCAAGACTTGGGCCAAGAGGCTCCTGAAGCAGATAATTGTCGCCCAGTGATTTTTCCGTGTGGTAATAGAGGAGCATGGAGTCCAGCGTCAGCTGATTTTCCGTGGAAAGGCGGCTGTAGCGGAAGGATTTCAGCTTTTTTTCGTACTGGCTGCAGATCTGGTATGTATTTTTCATATCTGTGGGGACAGTGCCAAGAGAAGCTTTTTTTCGCCGGATACCCTGTTTTTCCGGATGTGCCAGGGTATAATGGAGGGTAAGGGTGCTGCCGGAAACTTCATTTTGAAAAACTTTTCCGGAAAAGGCTTCGAATTTTCCGTTTTCTGTGATCCCGTGAGTGGAAAAATAACCGGCAGTAAGGCCGATGAGAAGTGCCAGGATAAGAAGCAGAGTGATGATAATAGGAGATTTATTTTTCCTGATTTTAAGAGACATAAGACAGTCTTTCATTACTGTTTACAGACATATACCATGTGGAGAGTGCTGATGGTCTCGAAGCAAACAGTAACGTCCTTTCAGAGTGGCGCTTTGTTCTATCATATTGGAAAATTACGGAATCTATGATATTATGTGAGCGGAAATATACAAAAATGGAGAAATAACATGAGTGATATTTATGATCTTGCAATTTTAGGCGGAGGTCCGGCAGGGATCACGGCAGCGATCTATGCGTCCAGGGCCAGGTTAAATACCATATGGATCGATAAAAACTTTGCACCGGGCGGTCAGGTCACAGCTACCTATGCGGTGGATAATTATCCGGGAATGCCGGGGATATCGGGCATGGATCTCGGAGAAGCCTTTGGGGCACATGCCCGGAAGCTGGGATTGGAACCGCAGCGAGAGAAGATTCTTTCCCTGGAAAATATTTCCGGAGAGATCAAGACGATTCGTACAAAAAAGCATGAATATCAGGCGAAAGCCCTGATCCTTGCATTTGGGGCAGAGCACCGGAAGCTGGATATCCCGGGAGAGGATGATCTGAGCGGCCTTGGTGTTTCCTACTGCGCTACCTGTGACGGAGCTTTTTATAAGGATCGGACCGCAGTGGTAGTGGGGGGAGGAAACGTGGCAGCAGAGGATGCAGTTTTTCTTTCCGGCCTCTGTGAAAGGGTATATCTTGTTCATCGCCGTGATGCGCTTCGAGCAGATCAGGCACTTCAGGAGAAAGTCTTTGCCTGTGAGAATATAGAAATGGTGTGGGACAGTGTTCCCCTTGAGATTCTGGGACAGGATGAAGTGACCGGTCTTAAGATCCGTAATATAAAAACAAATGAAGAGAGGGAATTGACCGCAGAAGGTGTTTTCATTGCTGTGGGGATCGTTCCTAATACGACACTTGTAAAGGACCAGCTCAAGCTGGATGAAAATGGATATATCTGTGCAGGAGAGGAGGGTGTTACCAGCGCACCTGGGGTTTTTGCAGCGGGGGATATTCGTACCAAGGCACTTCGCCAGATAGTAACTGCTGTTTCAGACGGAGCCAATGCAGTGGCTTCCGCACAGAAATATCTCTGGAGGAAAGATAATGGCAACGATTAAGGAAATCGCGCAAAGAGCAGGCGTGAGTACAACAACTGTTTCCAACGTCATACATGGAAAAACAAAAAAAGTATCTCCTGCCAATATTCAGAAGATCGAGAATCTTATCCGGGAGATGGGGTATGTCCAGAAAATGGGACTGAGAGTTCTGAATAAAGAAAAATCCCAGCTGATCGCAGTTGTGATCAATTATCATAAAGACTTCAAGGATTCTATCATCGGAGATCCTTTTTATGGAAAGATCATCGGTTTTATCGAGAAATACGTGCAGGAACTGGGATATTATCTGATGCTGTATTCCGCAAAGGATACAGATAAGATATTCCAGATGGTCATGGGTTGGGATGTAGATGGTGTTATTGCCATTTCCTTCAGCAAAAGCAACTGCGAAAAAATCTATCAGCTGATCAACAAACCGATCGTTTCTATTGATGCATATGGTGAGCTTGATGCAGGCCAGGAAAACCATGTCCTGAATATCGGACTGGACGACGAAAGTGGCGGCTATCTTATGACAAAATATCTTCTGGAATGCGGCTATGAGCATATCCAGGTTTGTGCAGGCCGTGATAATGGTGTGGATCATCTTCGTTACATGGGCGCTCAGCGGGCGGCGAAGGATCTTGCAAAGAAAAAGCAGAAGGTGCAGTTTACTGCTCTTGGAATGAACTACGCCAAACGAAAAGAAAGCTATGCGTGGCTGCTCCAGCGGAAAAAACCAAAGGCCGCACTGTTTTTCCTGTCGGACCTCTATGCATTGGAGGCTATCAGCTTTTTCAGCAGTCGTGGAGTAAAGATTCCGGAGGAAATCGGAATTGCAGGATACGATAACATCAGCTATGCGGAATTTTCCGTGCCTCGTCTGACTACTATCAGTCAGAATGTGGAGCAGAAGGCGTCTCTTGCAGTGGAAATTCTGATGGAACGGATCAATGGAGTGGAAAAAGAGCGTGAAAATGAGATCATGCTTCCGGTCACGCTGATCCCCAGGAGATCTGTACAGCCGCAGCATGAGGAAAAGTAAGTCTGCAGAGAATGTACCTGATCTGATCAGGGGGGTAGATACGAGAAGTCACTGCAGAACTGTGAAAAACAGAAAATCGGGACTTTCAATATAGTAAGAGTACAGAGAAAGAGTACAGAAAATCTGAGATATAAAGATATCAAAAGCCGAAATATACGGGAACTGTCAGTGTCTGACAGTCAGAGTATTTTCGGCTTTTTGTAAATTTACCTGAAATCGTAAAAGAGTTATCCTGTGTAGGTTCGTGCTGAAGATGTGGATAATAAACATTTGCTGTTCTATGTGAAACCTGCACAAAACCATGATTTTGAACTTGTTGCAATGATGGGTTATGTACATAACCTATTTACACAGCCTAACTTTGATGCTATAGTGTGAACATAAAGGTTAGGTACATAACCAAAGGGAAAGAGTACAGAAGGAGTGAATACCAGATGAAACAGATTCTGATCGCCACACATGGAAAAATGGCCTCCGGCATTCGTTATACAGCAGAGCTGATTGTTGGAAAAATGGCTGAGATCACAACCATTGATGCTTATGTGACACCGGAAGACAATGTGGAGAAAAAGTTTGAAGAATATTTCGCACAGCATGAAAACGACAGGATTTTCGTTTTCACAGATCTGATGGGAGGAAGCGTAAATCAGAAGCTTCTGAGATACAGCCAGAAAGAAAATGTCACACTGATTACAGGAACCAACCTTCCGGTCCTGATGCAGGTCATGATGGCAGATGACGATGTGACAGAGGAGGAGATCCAGGAGTTCATCGATGATGCCAGAGAAGAGCTTCAGATGGTAGACCTTGGCGGTGGAAAGAAATCCACATCTGAAAAAAATGCTGAAGAAGATACTGCACAGGGTATCGAAAATACTGCGCAGATTTCAGAAGGTGCTGCATCGTATGCAAAAAAATCCGCACCGAAAAAAGCTCTGGCTCCCCAGTCCTATGACAATTCCACAGCAAAGATCACCGCACTTCGTGTAGATGACCGTCTGATCCACGGACAGGTTGCCATGACCTGGACCAAACAGCTGGCAGTACAGGGAATCGTGGTAGCCAACGATGAGGCAGCCAACGACAATACCCAGAAGATGGCATTGAAAATGGCCGTACCGGGCGGAATCAAATCGCTGATCAAACCGGTGGATGAAGCCATTCGTATCTTAAACAATCCGAAGGCATCCAGGATGCGTATTCTGGTTCTGACAAGAACGGTAAAGGATGCTCTGAAGATAAGACAAAGTGTTGGTGAGATCGGATTTCTCAATGTAGGAAATACGGGACGTTTTGATGGGGTCGATGTTTCCGAGAAGCTTGTCCTGACCCCGACTATCATGCTGACAAAAGCAGAACAGCAGGCACTGAAAGAGCTGGTGGCTCTTGATCCGAAGGCCTGTATGCAGCAGGTACCCAATGATGAGCAGAAGCTTGTGAAGGATATACTGGACAAGCTTGACTGACATCCACTGAATAAATAAAACGTAGCACAAAAAAGGGAGGAAAGAAAAAATGTTAAATGCATTTCTTGTAGCACTTGCCGTATTTATCTGCGTCGGCGGTGCAGAGCTGATCGGATTTACCATGCTGAACCGTCCGATCGTCATCGGACCGCTGGTAGGTCTGTTGCTTGGAGATCTTCATACAGGAGTTATCATCGGAGCTTCATTGGAAGCTGTTTTCATGGGAGTTGTAAATATCGGCGGTGCTTCTGCGGCAGAGCCCGGAATCGCCACAGCTGTAGGAACTGCTTTTGCCATCATGCTTGGCAAAGGCTCTGAGGTTGCCCTGACACTGGCACTTCCTATCGGTATCCTTGGTCTTCAGATCAAAACAGTTCTTTATATCTTTATTGTAGGTATGTTTGCAAAAACCTTTGACCGCCTGGCAGCAGAAGGAAAAGAAAAACAGATCGTTGCTCTTCACTATGGGCTCTGGGCTGTAAACTGGTTTTTATATTCTCTGTTTGCATTCTTCGGGATCCTGTTCGGATCTGACGCAGTCAGCGCACTTCTGGATGCCATCCCGGATGTTGTTATGAATGGTCTGACAGTTTGCGGCGGACTTCTTCCGGCAGTAGGTATGGCAATGCTGATGAAGATGCTCTGGGACAACAAGATCTGTATGTTTTATTTCCTGGGCTTTGTTCTTGCAGCATACTTAAAGCTTCCGCTGATCGCCCTTGCCGTGATCGGTGTGATCATTGCCATTTCCATTGGTATGAACGATTACAAGCTGAACCAGCTTGCGGCACAGAGAGTGGCAGCTTCACCAGCCGGTGGTTCTGACGAATATCTTGATGAAGAAGAGGAGGAATTTTTCTCATGAGTAATTTAACGAAATCCATTCCTGCAGATGAAAGAAAAATGCTGAGAAAAGCGTTCTGGCGTTCCTTCACTCTGTATGCGGCAGTAAGCCCGGCAAAACAGGGAGCTTCCGGTTTCTGTTATTCCCTGATGCCGTTTATCAACAAATTTTACAAAAATGATGAGGAGGGCAAAAAAGCAGCCCTCACAAGAAGTATGTCCTATTTCAATACAACCATCACCTGTTCCACTTTCATTATGGGTCTTGTAGCTTCCATGGAGAAGAAAAACAGCGAGCAGAAGGATTTTGATGCAAGCTCTATCAATGCAGTCAAATCCTCTCTGATGGGACCTCTGGCCGGCATCGGTGATTCCATTTTCTGGGGCGTTCTCCGTGTGATCGCGGCCGGGATCGCAGTAGGTCTTGGTGCATCCGGAAACGTTCTGGCACCGATCGTGTTCCTGCTTCTTTTCAATATTCCGTCTATTCTTGTGAAATATTACGGAACCTTCCTGGGATACAAGCTTGGTTCCGAATACATCCAGAAGGTTTATGCAAGCGGTCTTATGAACATCCTGACAAAGGCTGCCAGCATTGTAGGTCTGATCATGGTCGGCGGCATGACTGCCAGCATGGTAACCTTTAATTCCACTTATGAACTCACCATGAAGGGTGAATCTGTTCTGAATCTCCAGAACATGCTGGACCAGATCTTTGTCGGCATCGTTCCTCTTGGACTGACTCTTCTGTGCTACTATCTGCTGAAAAAGAAAAATATCAGCATCACAGTTCTGATCATTGGTGTTATCATCCTGAGCATCCTTCTCTCTCTTCTTGGAATTGCATAAGCCTTAAGGATAAGGAATAAAGATCAGAATTATGAAAAGGCGGGCCGTATAGGGTCCGCCTATAAAAAAGCCTAAAAAAAGTTATATCGAAATAACTGACCGCAAAAAGGGCAGTTGAAGAACACCTGACCGGATATAAATAAGCAGCAAATACGGATTATAAATATCTGCTCAATGCAAAATAAAGGAGACATAAGAAATGAAAGATTGGTGGAAGAATTCCGTTGTATATCAGATTTATCCAAGAAGCTTTAAGGACTCCAACGGAGATGGCTTTGGCGATCTCAGGGGTATTATTGAAAAGCTCCCCTACCTTCAGAACCTTGGGATCGATGTGATCTGGCTTAGTCCTGTTTTTGACTCCCCACAGGACGACAACGGTTACGATATCAGTGATTACCGGAAGATCTACGCAGGTTTCGGAAGTAACGAGGACATGGATGAGCTGATCCAAAAAGCTCATGAGCATGGTATCAAGATCGTTCTGGATCTTGTTGTCAACCATACTTCCGATGAGCATGCATGGTTTGTGGAAAGCCGGAAGTCAAAAGACAGCAAATACAGTGATTATTATATCTGGAAGGATCCGAAAGCAGACGGCAGTGAGCCGAACAACTGGGGTTCCAGCTTCTGCGGAAGTGCCTGGGAATATGACGAAGAGCGTGGCCAGTATTACCTTCATTTCTACAGCAGAAAGCAGCCGGATCTCAACTGGGAAAATGAAACTGTCCGTAAGGAAATCTATGATCTGATGAAGTTCTGGATGGATAAAGGTGCTGATGGATGGCGCATGGATGTGATCGCGTCTATCTCCAAGGATCAGTCCTTCCCGGATTACCCGAAAACGGATGACCGCAAGTATTATACAGGAAAATATCACAGCAACGGACCAAGACTTCATGAGTTTATCCATGAGATGAACCGGGAGGTGCTTTCAAAATATGACTGTATGACGGTAGGTGAGGCGCCGGGCTCCACACCGGAGGTTGCAAGACTGTTTACAGATCCGGAGCGTGAGGAGCTGAATATGATCTTCACATTTGAGCATATGAACATCGACCGTATTCCGGGCTCTGTAAACCGCAAGTGGGAATTGAAGCCTTTTGATCTCCGTGATCTGAAACGTGTTATGAGTGAGTGGCAGAACAAGCTTTATAACAAGGGCTGGAATGCTCTGTATTTTGAAAATCATGACCAGCCACGTGTGATCTCCAGATGGGGAAATGATACTACTTACCGCGAGGAATGTGCAAAGGCTTATGCTACCGTTCTCCATGGTATGCAGGGAACTCCTTATGTATATCAGGGAGAGGAGATCGGTATGACAAACGTGCAGTTTCCGCTGGAGGAGTACGAGGATATCGAGGTTCGTAATGCATATCAGGATCTTGTCGTTAAGAACAAAACCATTTCTGAGGATGATTTTCGCAAGGCAGTATGGAACAAGAGTCGTGACAATGCCAGGGTTCCGATGCAGTGGGATGACAGCGAAAATGCAGGATTTACGACCGGTAAGCCATGGTTCCGCATTTCTGATCGTTACCAGGAGATCAATGTAAAAAAAGCTCTGGAAAAAAATGATTCCGTGTTTTATTATTATAAGGATCTGATCTGTCTTCGTCATGAGGAAGAGCTTCTCACAGAAGGTGACTATCAGCTCCTTCTTCCGGAAGATGAGAGGATCTTTGCATATTTAAGAACCTCCGACAAAGAGCAGTGGATCGTGGTGGCAAACCTTTCTGAGGATACGGTAAGTACAGAAGGTCTTGTGAAATATGTGTCCGATAAAGAGGATATTAAGATTGCAAACTATAAGGACAGAACAGGAATCAAAGCGGACTTAAGACCGTACGAGGCGTTTATGATGAGGATCCGGTAATTCCTGAGCTGTTGTATATGTAGTAGTAAAGTGGAAGAAAAGTCTCCGCTTTACAGAGAGCAGGTATGAGTATTTGTGCGTATCTGTACTGCCAAAGGATATACGGGTGCAGTGCAGATGCGCTTTTTGCCTGTGAGGAGAAGACAAACAGGAGGAATTTATGGAAAAATATATCATTGCAGTGGATATGGACGGAACTCTTCTGAACAGCGAGAATAAGATCTCTGAAAGGAACAGAAATGTTCTGCAACGTCTGATCGATGACGGACATTATGTGGTGCCGGCAACCGGAAGGACCAGAGAGCTGATTCCCCAGGAGTTTTCTGTGCTCCGGGGTGTGAAATGGGGAATCGTGGAAAACGGCTGTGTTGTCTGGGATTACGATAAAAATGAGATGATCTGGCGAAAAACCATGCCAAAAGGAATGGTGAGAAAAATCCTGAAAGAGGTGGAAAACAGCGGTGCAAAAGGCTGGATCGCAGAGGCTTATGCAAATGGGATCGCCTATTCCGATGCGGATGCCAGAGATTATGTGGCATCTGTAGCGGACAAAGATCTGCTGGAGAAAACCTTTGTGGATTATTTTCTCAGCAGACATAAATATGTTAAGGATTTTTATCATCAGGAAGATATTCTGGATCAGGCAGAGAAGATCAATATTTATTTTGATGATATGGAGAACAGCAGGGAACTTCGCGAGAAATGGAAGGATCTGGATGATGTGGCAGTGACCACTTCCATCAGCGGCAATGCGGAGTTTAATGCTGCAGGTGTGGACAAGGGTGTGGGTCTTGCCATGCTCCGCACAAAGCTTGGTATTGACCGGATGCATGTGATCGCTTTCGGAGATAATGAGAATGATCTGGAAATGCTGGAGGGTGCGGGCATTGGTGTTGCCATGGGCAACTCCAAACAGTATGTAAAGGATGCCGCCAATGAGGTGACCGGAGATAATGATCATGATGGTGTGGCGGAATTTCTGGAGAGGTTTTTCGGGCTGTAAGCTGTGGGCGATCGTGATCGCTGACATAAGAGACAGGGAAATGTATTTTTCTCTGTCTTTTTTTATTTTCATTTTCTGTGATATAAGGTATGATAAACGAAGAGGATGAGGGGATTGCCGGCTTTGACCGGTAGTTCCCAGTGAAAATTTTTTGAGGAGATCAGGAGGATATTTTTTAATGAAAAATCTGATACCGAAGCGTGTGATGGAGTATATCATTATCACATTTGCTGTTGTTCTGATGGATGTGGGGATTTATGTGTTTAAGTTTCCGAATAATTTTTCCTTTGGTGGTGTTTCGGGTATGGCGGTTGTGTTTTCGCATTTTATTCCGATGACGTCTGCGCAGATCAACCTGGTGATCAATCTGATTTTGCTGGTGATCGGGTTTATTGTTCTTGGCCGGGATTTTGGAGTGAAGACGGCTTATGTTACGGTTGTTTCTTCTTTGCTTCTGAATGTGTTTGAGAAGGTTTTTCCTATGGACAGAGCGCTGACGGGGAATATTATGCTGGAGCTTTGCTTTGCGATCATTTTGCCAGCGTTGGCTGCGGCGCTGCTGTTTTTTGAGAATGCTTCGGGTGGTGGCACGGATATTGTGGCGATGATCATTAAGAAGTATTCTACGATGAATATTTCGGGTGCATTGTTTGCAGTGGATTGTGTGATCGTTGTTGTTTCGTTTATGGTGTTTGATCTTACTACGGGGCTTTGTTCTGTGTTGGGGCTTATGGCTAAGACGTTGATGATCGATAAGTCTATTGAGAGGATGAAGCTGAATAAGTATTTTACGATCATTTCCAGTAAGCCGGATGAGATCTGTGAGTTTATTATGAATGGGCTGGATCGGAGTGCTACGGTTTATCATGGGGAGGGTGTTTATTCGCATAAGGATAAGAAGATTATTCTGACGGTTGTTGATGTGAGACAGGCGGTGCTTCTGCAGAGGTTTATTGATGAGGTGGATCCGCAGGCGTTTTTGATGGTTACTAAGAGTAGTGAGGTTGTTGGGAAGGGGTTTATGAGTTATATTTGATGCGATCGTATGGGATTGTATGCTGATCGTAGGTGATTGTGTATGATTGTAAGCTGATGGAAATTAGGAGAGCGTTCTTTGCGGGCTGGATGGGCTGCGGGAGCGCTCTTTTTTGTGGTGGATGGTGGATGGCGGATGCCGGACGCCGGGGAGACGGGTGCCGGTTGGCTCCGGGCTTCGTCGGGGGCTGGCTTCTAGGCTGCCGGAATTCTGCTAAAACCGTTTTTAAAAAGTCCGAACTCGCGGCTTGCTGCCGCTCAGACAGCGGACTTTTTAAAAACAACGCAGATTTCCGCCAGCCAAGAATCAGCTCCCCTCCTGCAGAGTCGTAGCAAACCGGCACCCGTCTCCCCGGCTGTTCGGTTCCGGGCGGGAGGTAGTGGTGGGGGTGTGGGGCGACTGGCGGAAGTGGGGATTGATGAGGGCTGGAGGATTGAGTGGATTCCCGGGAGTTGGATGAGCCATCAGCGCTGCGCTGGATGGCTGGGAGGAAAGGCTGAGTTTCTTGTGGAAGCCATCGTCGCTGTGCTGGATGGCTGATTGGTGTGTGAAGGTTTTGTGAAAGGGGTTTGACAGGTGGGGGTTTTTATGGTAGGATACACACTTACGTAACAAATTTAATAAAAATGTAACAAAATGGCGAATGAGGAGCGTGGCGAAGTGGATTGTGAATGTCTGCCTGAATGGGTGGGTGCTGCTGCGTGGTTTTCTGAGAGGAGTTTTATTGTTTATGTTTTATAAGAAATTTGCTGCTGTTGTTCTGAGTGCTGTTCTTGTGGGTGTGGTTCCTTCTGTTGTTTTTGCGGATGTGGATGGTGTCAGTGCTGTGTCTGATGGAGATGTGGAGGAGCTTTCTATTGAGGATGATTTTTCGGATGGTGCGGATTCTATTTCTGCTTTTGCCAGTGCTCTGGCGGATAAGACGGTTTCTGAGGTTCAGGGGTATCAGGAGGCGAAGGCTGAGGCTGAGGTGATCGCACAGGAGAGGCTTGAGGCTGAAGCGGCTGCTGAGGCTGCGCGTAAGGCGGAAGAGGAGCGGAAGGCTGCTGAGGCTGCGCGTCTGGAGATGCGGCAGGGGATTGTGGATTTTGCGCTGCAGTTTGTGGGGAATCCTTATGTTTATGGCGGTACGAGTCTGACTAACGGGGCGGATTGTTCGGGGTTTGTGATGTCTGTGTTTGCGGAATTTGGGTATGAGCTTCCTCGTGTTGCTGCGGCTCAGTGTGCGGCTTCTGAGAAGAAGAGTGTTGCGGATATTGAGGCTGGTGATCTGGTTTTTTATGGTGAGGGTTGTATTGATCATGTGGCTCTTTATATTGGTGATGGCAAGATCGTTCACGCCAGTACAGCGGCTACAGGGATTAAGGTTTCCGACTATGATTACCGGACTCCGGCTGCGGTTGGTTCGTTTGTGGTTTAGGATATAGATACGGTTGATCTATAGATGTGAAATATAAACTGTCTGCGGAGATTTTTTGGCCGGGTTGGCTGAAAAATAGCTGCAGGCAGTTTTTTTGCAGAAAAATAGTGTATAATTTAACCGAATCAAGTAAGTCTCCTGCGGGTTGCGAAAAGCAATAAGCAGTGGGTGGGACTTGGAAAAAATTCAGAAAGGTTGTGGGGGTATGAATACGAAGGAAATCAGTGGCAGGCGGCAGATGGAGTTTTTGACAGGGTTTGATTTTGTCAGAGAAGCGGGTACTGCGGGGGAAGTGAAGGCGGCGAAGATGATCCGTGATACTTTGGACAGCTTCGGAGTGAAGAATCGGATGGAGGAGTTTGATTTTTGGGGCTTTCGGATCAACAGAGCGGTGCTTAAGGTTGTGGAGCCTTATCAGAAGGAGTATGTGGTGACAGGGTATGGAAGATGTGGAAATACTGGGGCAGAAGGTCTGAAAGCGGATTTTTTGTATGTGGAGAATGGAGATGCTGTCAGTCTTTCACGGGCGAAGGGTAAGATCGTTATGGTGAATGGCCGGGTGAGTGGTGATGTGTATCAGAGACTGGTGAGCGCCGGAGCTGTTGGTTTTATCAGTGTGGAGGGTTCTCCGCTGGATGAAGGAGTGGACAGGGTTCCCTGTCAGCGCAGCCTGCCGATGATCTTTCCGGGGGATGCAGCAGAAGAGACAGAAGGATTGTCGGAGTCTGCAGAGGATATTCACAAGATGCAGGAAAAATATAGTGGCAGGATTCCGGGGGCGAATCTTCATTATAAGGATGCAGTGGAGCTGGTGACGGAGGGTGCGTCTGAGGTGTGCTTAGTTGTGGAACAGGATGTGACGGCGTGCAGATCCCGTAATGTAGTGGCGAGGATCGAAGGTACGGATAAGAAAGATGAGATCTTGACGATTACGGCGCATTATGATTCGGTGCCGGAGGGACCGGGGGCCTATGATAATATGGCTGGGGCAGCGATCATCATGGAGCTTTGCAGATATTTTCAGCAGTATAGACCGCGCAGGACTATGGAATTTGTGTGGTTTGGTGCTGAGGAGAAGGGTTTGCTGGGCAGCCGGGATTATATCAGAGTTCATGAGAGTGAGCTTGGAGCGCATCGTTTTAATATGAATGTAGATCTGGCCGGGCAGCTGATCGGAGGAAATGTTCTGGGAGTGACGGGAGAGGCTTCTGTTTGTGATAAGCTTCTTGAGATCGCTGACGGAGCAGGGATCGGAGCGTCTGTGAAGAATCAGATCTGGGGAAGTGATTCCAATTCTTTTGCATGGAAGGGAATTCCGGCCATGACTCTGAACCGGGATGGTTTTGGCATGCATACCCGTTATGATACTATTGATCTGCTGTCTGCCTGGTCGCTGGAGAGAAGTGCAATCCTTCTGGGATGTATTGCAGATGAACTGGGGAATGCGGAGGTTTTCCCATTTGAGAGAAAGATGCCGGAGAAATTTATCGGAGAGCTGGATGAATATATGTGCAGATAGTAAAAATCTGATTTTATCTGCTCATAACTGGATATTTGTTATGGAACTGTGGGGACTTGTCTGTTTCGAGAAGAGTACAGACAAGTCCTCATAAGTTATTCAATATTTTCAATGTTTATTGACCTTTATAATTCCGCAAGGGAACATGTGGCTTTGAGTCAGGGGGATATTTGCAGCTTTGTAAGGGATTCCAGGAACAGGGGGCAAGCGGAGGTTCGCAATTGAACCAGTGGAATTACTTGATTTGATCAAAATACGATAAAACAATAAAAAATAATACAAAATAATTGACAGTAAGATATCGAACTGTTATACTGAAATCACAGGCTTTCCAGGGATCAATGCGCCGGATATTGTTTTGCGGAGTATTGATTTCTGGAACTTTTATCACAGAAAAATCAGGAATGAGGAGATAGGACCATGTTTACAGAAGAACGACAGAATGCAATAGAGAAATGTCTCCGCGAAAAAGGAAAAGTCAGGGTCAAAGAATTAAGCGAGATGTTTCAGGTTACGGAGGACTGTATCCGCAAGGATCTCAAGATTCTTGAAAATGCAGGCAGATTAAAGAGGACTTACGGCGGAGCGATCCTGTCACAGGAGTATCCTCTGGAGAGAAACGTAGTAGACAGGCGTATGTACAATCTTGATAAGAAGAAAGTGATCGCTGCGAAAGCCTTCAAGCTGATCAAAAATAACGAAACGATCTTTCTGGATGTTTCCACTACAAATATAGAGCTGGCAAGGCTTATCGCTTCGTCGGGTATGCATGTTGTGGTTGTCAGCAATATGATCGATATCCTGCAGATCCTTGCTGCGAATCCGTCCATCACGGCCATAGGCACAGGGGGAACTATGTACCGTTCGGTGAACGGATTTATGGGAGCTGCGGCCATTGAGGTGATCAAGCAGTACAGCTTTGACCGGGCATTTTTGGGAAGCTGTGGCGTGGATATGACAGATTTTGCAGTTACTACATCCGGAGTGGAGGATGGATTGACCAAGAAGGCGGCAGTGCAGAGTAGCAGACATAAATATGTGGTTATGGAGAGAGAGAAGTTTTATTTTAACGAATCTTATAAATATACACATTTTGATGATATCAGCGGGATCATTACCGATGAATTTCCGGATGATACCATTGTGAACATACTGAGGAATACCGGAGTGAAATTACTCTGAGCAGACAGTAATAAAGGGGGATTTTTACATGAAAGACTATATTCTGGAAACCTGTGTGGATTCTGTGGAATCCGCCATGGCAGCAGCCGAGGGTGGTGCGGACAGATTGGAGCTTTGCAGCAATCTGATCATCGGGGGGACAACTCCCGGCCCATGGCTTTTTGAGGAAATAAGGAAGCGTTCAGATATCCGGATCCATGCGCTGATCCGTCCGCGGTTTGGAGATTTCTGTTATACAGATGCGGAATTTTCTATGATAAGGAATGCCGTAAAGGATTTCCGCAAAATGGGAGCGGAGGGTGTTGTAATAGGTATCCTGAAACCGGATGGCACCTTGAATATGGAACAGATGCAAGAGCTGATGGATGCGGCGGGAGATATGTCTGTTACGCTGCACAGGGCTTTTGATGTGTGCGCAGATCCGATCGAGGCTATGGAACAGGCAATCTCGCTGGGAATCGATACGATCCTTACCTCCGGACAGAAGAATACCTGCCTTCAGGGTGCGGAGCTTTTGAAGGAACTGGAAACCAGGAGTCAGGGACGTATCACCATCCAGGCGGGGAGTGGCGTCGGTGCGGAAGTGATCCGCCAGCTTTATCCTCTTACCGGGATCAAGGCTTATCATATGAGCGGCAAGGTTGTAACGGACAGTGCGATGCAGTTTCGCAAGGAAGGTGTCAATATGGGACTTCCGACATTCAGTGAATATGAGATATGGCGTACAGATATTGAAAATGTTCGTGCTGCAAAGAAAGTTCTGGAGGAATTATAATGGCTGAGGGGAAGATTTTTCTGAAAGAAAACCGTGATCGGATTGAAAAAAAATATCGGGAGCAGGTGATGGGGTTACCGCAGGCTTTTGCGGAGATTGATAAAAAGCTTGCGGAATGCACAGACGAAGTGGCTCTGGCGTGCAAATATTTATATGCGTTCATGCCGTACAGTGATATCGGAAATTACGCGTTTGAAGTATTTCTGGATTATGCGGAGAATGGCGTACATTTATGGAAGGAAAACTCCGGGGTGGCAGAGCTACCGGAGGAAATCTTTTTGAATTATGTGCTGTTTCATAGAGTAAATGAGGAGGAGATCGCACCCTGCCGTACATTTTTCCGCAGGGAGATCGGAGAGAGAACTGAGGGAATGAGCTTCCGGGAAGCTGCCCTGGAGGTGAACTACTGGTGTGCACAGGAGGCTACCTATCATTGTACAGATGATCGTACCCTGTCTGCACTTGCCGTATACCGCAGAGGAAACGGAAGATGCGGAGAGGAATCTGTATTTACCGTTAATGCATTGAGAAGTGTTGGTGTACCTGCCCGTCAGGTATATGCACCAAAGTGGTCTCATTGTGATGACAATCATGCCTGGGTGGAAATCTGGTGTGATGGAAGCTGGTATTTTCTGGGAGCCTGTGAGCCGGAGGAGATCCTGAATAAGGGATGGTTTACCAACGCTTCCTCAAGGGCTATGATGGTCCATTCAAGAGTTTTTGATACCAGGATCCCGGAGGGAGAAGTGATCGGCAAAGATGGTATGGTGACTATGCTCAACGAGCTGAAACGATATGCACTGACAAAAGAGATCACTGTGTCCGTAAAGGATTCACATGGAAAACCGGCAGAAGGTGCAGAAGTTTCTTTTGAGGTGCTGAATTATTCGGAATATGCCCCGATCGCAGAACTGAAAACCGACAGTCTGGGAAAAGTCAGCCTGACAACAGGGCTTGGAAGTATTCATATTTCTGCAAGGATGTATGCAGATGGAGAATGGCTGCATGCAGAAAACAGCATGGATACAAAAACAGAGGATTGTTGTGAGATCTGTCTGATGCCCGTAGGAAAGGAAAAGGGTATTTTTTATGAGGAGTGGACGGAAATCGATATGATCGCACCTCATGATGCACCTGTAAATAAAGATATGCCAACACCGGAGCAGAAGGAAAGAGGCAGCAGACGTCTGGCAGAGGCAAACGCTTACAGGGAACAGAAGGTAAGAAACCTGAGCAATCCGGAGTGTCGGAAATTCCTGGAAAAAGAAACCGGAGATTCTTCAATGAGAAAAAAACTCCTTGAAGTCCTCACAGAGAAAGACAGAACAGACTGTATCAGCCAGGTTCTGGAGGAGCATCTGAAATTTGCATTGCCGTATGAAAAAAACATGGATGCAGATATTTTTGTACCATATGTACTGAACCCGAGAGTTGACGATGAAGTTTTGCAGAAATACAGAAAAGCGATCCTTGAGCAGCTGTCGGAAGAAGAGAAAAATATGCTGCAAAAGGATCCGGCAAAGATTCGGAAATGGATTGAGGATAAGATCATTTCCAGCCCGGAGAAAGAACGCAGCAGTGTGATCACCACGCCGTCCGGATGTCTGAAAACGGGAACAGGAAGCATTCTGTCAAAGAAGATCCTTTTTGTGGCAATGGCGAGAACGCTGGGAATTCCGGCACGCCTGAACCCTCATGACCGTTCCATGGAGTATATGAAAAACGGAAAATTCATCCCGGTATCTGCGGAAACGGAGAAAAACGCATCGATTCTTCTGAAGGCAAGTGAGGATATACAGTGGAAATATTTCCAGAACTGGAGCATTGCAAAACTGGAAGCCGGAAAATATATCACACGGAAGCTGGAAGCCGAAAATTTCAGAGATCAGATGATGAAGCTGCCGCTGGAAGCGGGAAATTACAGGATCCTTACCTCAAATAGACTGCCAAATGGAAATATATTTGCAGCGGAATATTGTTTTGAGGTTCAGATCGGAGAAATGAAGAGGGTGGAGCTGGCATTTCGGAATGCAAACCTGGAAGACATGCTGGAGAATATTTCTATACCGGAATTTACTCTCAGAAAAGAGGATGGAAGCACCGTGAAGGCGTCAGAACTGACGGCAGATGGGAAGCATATCCTGGCGTTTCTGGAAGAGGAGAAAGAACCGACGGAGCATATCTTAAATGAGATGATGGAGCAGGAAGAAGCTTTTTCCCGATATGCGAATAGGATCATTTTTGTAGTAAAAAGCAAAAAAGCGCTGGAGACCCCTACCCTTTCAAGAGCACTGGGTAAGCTTGGAAATGTTCAGATCTTATATGATGATTTTTCAGAGATCATCAATACACTGGGAAGAAGAATGTACGTAGATCCGGATAAGCTTCCGCTGATCATTGTGACAAACGGAAGTCTGAATGGGATCTATGCAACCAGCGGATACAATGTGGGAACCGGAGATATGCTGCTGAGACTGCTGTGACAGATATAACGGATATATACAGAAGGAACACAGGCCGTATCATCGACTGTGTCGGTGACGGTCTGTGCCCCCTGTAAAAGCTGTGAAATTATTGCAGTGGTTCAGATGCTCAGAATATGCGGGCAGATCGGAATGAAAATGCCTGTTGTGCTTCCCGAAATTGCCGTAATAAAAGTTGCTTTGCATTACTTAGCATCAGAAAAGAGATCACGCACGGAATCCCGGTAGATACATTCTGGCTTCAGGCGTATCGTCCTTGGAAAATCACTGTAGTCTCCGTTCATTCTGCGAAGCAGCAGATCACAGGCCTGCTCTGCCAGACCGGTCAGCGGCTGACGGACAGCGGTCAGCTGAGGAGAAAGCAGCATGGACAGTTCAAAATCATCAAAGGAGACAACAGACAGGTCTTCCGGGATCCGGATGCCAAGGCTGTAGATCGCTTCATAAATACCGAGGCATAGTGTATAGTTCGCAGAAAATACGGCAGTCGGACGTTCCGGAAGATTCCATAATTTCTGCATTGCCTGATATCCAAAGTCGTTTGCGTAATTTTCAGCGATGATATAATCGGGGTTAACAGGAATATCGTAGTCTTCCAGTGCCCGGAGATAGCCTTTTTTTCGTTCGCATGCGGTATAGGATGCAGGAGAACCGGTGACAAGGGCGATCTTCTGATGCCCCATTTTTATCAGATGCTCCACGATCTCATAGGCTCCGGAGGTACAGCTGGTCTGTACACAGTCTGTACGGTGGAAATGGCTGTGTTCTTCCAGCTCCACAACAGGGATTTTGGCGTGTTCCACAGCAGAACAGATGTCCTGGTTCAGACTGAAAGAGGTAATGATAAGGCCGTCGATCCCAGAACGGAGCATGTGAGGGACGAATTTATTGACATGATCCTTATATTTGTCGCCGCTCATAAATGTGAGAGAATAACCGTGAGCGCGCATGGTGTTTTCTATTTTGCTCAGAAGAAAAGCATTATGCGGAGTATTGGGAGGACCGGATACCAGACCGATACGGTAAGTCTTGGAGGAACGAAGTCCCCGGGCCGTATTTCGTGGAACGTAATTCAGTTTCCGGATCGCTTCGTCGATCTGCTTTTTGTTTTGCGGCCGTACAGTTCCGCCGTTGATATATTTTGAAATGGTGGCCAGTGCCAGACCGGTTTCTCTGGCAATGTCCTTGATGGTTGCACTCATAAATCAATCCTTTCCGGATGCTGTACTGTTGTGTTCGGACAGGTCTTTTACAGAGCGCCGCGGGTGGAATACAACATCCAGCATGTCTATTTTTGGAAAATCCGTATAGTCTCCATGGATCCTTTTTAAAAGTAATTCCACAGCATGTTTCCCTATGCTTGTCAGATCCTGTGAGACACAGGTCATAGCCGCACTCATGGTCTTGAAAAGCGGATCATCGTCAAAGCACACAAAGGAAATATCCTGAGGAACGGAAATCCGTGCCTGGCTGGCAGCGCTTAAACCACCCATTGCGGAGAGATAGCAGTCAAAAAAAACAGCAGTAGGGGGATCGGAAGAATCAATAAGCTTCTGGAAATGCAGGTTGCTTTGGGTGATCGTTTCTGCAGTGGAACCAAAGGAAACAGGGGGGAAAGAATCCTGCTGCTTCAGAAGGTCAATGCCATTTTTCTGATATACATCCACAAAGCCCTGGATCCGCTGCTCGATGGTGTAGGCGTCCAGATACTGTTCCATGATCCAGACCTTTGTGTGGCCTTTTTCCAAAAGGTGCTCTGCCAGCAGTGCACCGCCTTTGTAATTATCAGAAATGACACAGTCTACAGGAAAATGTCTCATGGAAGCAGGAATCTGATCGAGCAGTACAACCGGTATGCCAGCATTCTGTAAAAGCTGGTACAGGTCATCATGCCAGCAGGATGGGAGCATGATAACTCCGTCAAAGTGCTGGGAGATAATATCCTGTATCGTATCGATCTCCTTCTGATGTTCAAAAAAGAAGGAACAGACAATAACTGTATAGCCATGATCTGTGAAATGCTTGATAATGGAGTTGACAAGCTCGCCCCAGAAATAATTACCAAGATCTGAGATCAGGATACCGATGGTATGTGTGTTTTTGGCACGGAGAAGCTGGGCATTCCGGTTTGGGGTATATCCAAGCTCCTGAATTGCCTTTTCTATAAGGATACGATTTTCTTCCCGTATTTTTTTGTGGTTTATATATTTGGAGATCGTTGCGGTGGACAGGCCTGTCGCACGGGCGATATCATTGATTGTAACGTTCATGTAAAGCCTCCGGTTCTGATGCATTTACAGATAATATAGTATTTTCATATTATATCATGAAAAAGAAAATGCCTCAACACACAAGGCATTTTTTACACATAAAGTATCAGAAAAAACGAGTGTATTGTACATAAAATTGATAAAAATGAAACGTTTAACAAAACCTGATACGAAAAAATACACAAAAACAAGACGGAATAATTGTAAAAAATAGGAAAAATGATTTTTGCCCTATGATTTTACTTGAAAAGCTGCTTCGGATGCGGTAAGATAGTCTTAACAAAAAACGAAACGTTTTACGTAACAAGAAAATCAGCTATACGAAACAAGGAGAAGGTTATGGCAGACACAAAGCAGCAGTGGTATAAAGATGCCAAATACGGATTATTCATCCATTGGGGACTTTATTCCATCCTTGCAGGAGAGTGGAAAGATCCGAAGACCGGCGAGGTCACCAAGACAGACCGTATCGCAGAGTGGATCGAGAACAATCTCAACATTGACAAGGAAGATTACAGAAAGCTGAAAGATGAGTTCCATCCGGACAAATTTGACGCGGACATGTTTGTGAAAAGAGCGAAAGAGCAGTGGGGTGTTAAATATATCGTTCTTACTTCCAAGCATCACGAGGGATTCGCAATGTACGATTCCAAAGTCAGTGATTTTAATGTAGTGAAGGCTGCAGGAAGAGATATCTTAAGAGAGCTTTCCGATGCTTGTAAGAAATATGACATGACAATGGGTATCTATTATTCACAGGCTCAGGACTGGGATGATGACAATGCCTATAAGAAGGATTACGAAGACAAGAACGAATGGAAGCCGGAATTCCGTACATACTTCGATGAGAAATGCAAGCCGCAGTTAAAAGAGCTTCTTGAGAATTACGATAACATTTCCCTGATCTGGTTTGATACTCCGATGGGAATGACCGCAGACGAAGCTCAGGAATTAAGAGACTGGGTTAAGGGTATTAAGCCTGACTGCATCATCAGCGGACGTATCGGACACCAGAAGGGCGATTACATGACCACCGGTGATAACTTTATCCCACGTCTTCCATACGACGGTGACTGGGAAGTACCGGCAACTGTAAATGATACATGGGGTTATAATAAATACGATACAAACTGGAAGAATCCGGATGATATCCTGAACCTTCTTCTCAAGATCGTCGGCAGAGGCGGAAATTACCTGCTGAACGTAGGACCAATGGCAGACGGAACTGTTCCGGAAGCTTGTGTCGAGGTTATGAATGAGGTTGGTAAATACGTGACTGAGAATGCGGAAGCAATTTACGGAACCAAGAATGTTGGTATCTATCCGTATGAGATCCCGAGCATTGAATTTACAAAGAGACCACATAAGCTTTACGTACATGTACTTGCACCGAGATATCGTGTTGAGTTACTGAACATCGGTAACCAGTTAAAGGGTGCATATGTGGTAAGCACAGGAGAAAAGCTTCCGTGCCGCGCATTAAAGTGCTGCGAAGGAAACTCGATGATAGAGGTAGAGCTTCCGGAGAAGCTTCAGGGGGCAAAGAACTACTGTGTATGCCTGGAGCTTGAGGAAGAAGAGCCGATCTTTGAGGCGATCATCGATTGATCAATTTATGAACATCAATGGGAAAACTATATAATAAAAAATCATATTAAGGGAGGATTTATTCATGAAGAAACGAATGAAAAAAGTTGCAACACTGTGTCTCGCCGGTGTAACAGCAATGTCAACAGTAGGCGTAACAGGAAGCGCCGTATTTGCAAAAGGTGACACAAACTACGATGTAGACAATATGGATTTTGAAAACGTTGAGCTTCGTGTAGCATTCAGATTTAACAACGGATCTGATACAGACGGACAGGCTAAATGGTATTACAAAGCACTTGAAGAGTTCAATAAAGAGAACGAAGGAAAGATCCATGTAACAGATGAGAGTATTTCTACAGAGTCTGATTACGAAGAGAAGCTTACAACAGATTTCGCTTCCGGTAATGTACCGAACGCATTCCTTCAGTATGGCGGAAGCCGTACAAGAGAGTATGTAGATGCAGGATATATACTGGATCTGACACCATACTTTGAACAGTATCCGGAATGGAAAGAGGGAGTTCAGGATTTTGCATGGGAGACAACACAGTTTGACGGCATTGAAGGAACCTATGGTATTCCGTGGTCCGCTTATCAGCTCTGTCTCTACTACAACAAAGATTACCTTGATCAGGTTGGCGTAGATGTTCCGGAGTCCTGGGATGATCTTGTTGATGCCTGCGCAAAATTAAAAGATGCAGGAATCCAGCCATTCAACTACTCTGACAAAGATAACTATCACTTCGAGCATCTGATGAGTGCTCTTGCTCTGAAAGCTTACGGAACAAGCATCGCAGATGATCTTGCAAGCGACAAAGAGGCTTACAACGGCGAGAAGATGGTTGCAATCTATCAGAAGATGAAAGATATGATTGATGCAGGATACTGGGGAGACGGAATCCTCAGCACAGACTTCAACACAGAGAGAAATATGTTCGAGGCAGGAAAAGCTGCATTCACAGTTGACGGAACATGGAACTGCGGTAACTTCCAGAATGACTCCGATACAACTCTCTTCGATGCTCAGAAGATCGGTGTTACAAGAATTCCTTATATCGACGAAGCAAACAAGACTGTAGAGATGGGCGGCGGTTCTGATACATACTACATCACTACATTAAACAAGAGCGATGAGGAAATCGCAGCAACTGTTAAATTCATCAAATACCTTACAAGTGTAGATTCCATCAACGAAATGTGCAAATCCAGCCCGACAACATATGCTGAGAAGGTTACGATTGATACAGGTAACTATCTGCTTGACGATGTAAATGCGATCATGGCTGAGAATACAGAGTCTAAACTTGAGATTCCTACATATGACAGCAACACAGCAGCTATGGATACAATCCGTAATTCTCTTCAGGCATTAGCGACAGGCGCAAGTGCACAGGAAGTTGGAGACGATATCGTTGACAAAATGTCTGCTTACGAATAAAGAGAATTTTGACTGAACGCATGATGTGTGGATAAGAGAAACAGGGGGAAGCATCATCTGCTTCCCCTTGTTTATTACGGAGGTATACATATGGCAGGTAAATCTGTACCAAAGGTAAAACAGAAGCTGGATAAAAAAGATCTTACGCTTTCTTTAGCGTTCCTTCTTCCGGCAATTTTAATAACTGTTATTTTTGTCATCTACCCTGTTTTTGATACCGTAGGCTTATCATTCCGTAAATGGAACGGTATGTTTGGTGCGGCAAAGCAATGGGTAGGACTTGAGAACTATCAGAAGATTTTTTCAGATAAGCTGTTCTGGAATGCAATGCTCAACAGTGTGTACTTTATGATCGGTGGTTTCGTTATCCTGATGCCGCTTTCATTTGGTCTCGCAATGCTGGTAACTGCAAAGATCAAGGGAACCGGATTCTTCAGAACCTGCTACTTCCTTCCGAATATGTTAGGAACAACAGCAGTAGCCCTGATGTGGACATTTATGTTAAATCCGAACTTTGGTATCTTTAATACCATTGAAAATATTTTCGGCCTTCATGGTACGATCCCTGATGTGCTGACGATAAAGACTGTAAACGTCTGGATCGTTGTTCTGGTAAACGAATGGATGTATGCCGGATATAACATGCTGATCTTTGCAGCTGGTCTGGTGGCGATCCCTGATGAGTTAAATGAGGCTGCAGCGCTGGATGGTGCTACAGGATGGCAGAGGATCCGCTATATCATCCTTCCTCTGATGAAAAACTCCTTCAAGGTATTCTCTATTTTGTGTATTACAGGATGTCTGAAAGTATTCGATATCATCTGGGCAATGACAAGAGGAGGCCCGAACGATATCAGCTCCACACCTTCAATCATGCTTTATACACAGGGATTCTCCTATAAGCTGTTCGGACGAAGCAGTGCATACGGCGTTATTCTGTTAGTGCTGGGTGTTGTGCTGAGTCTTGTGACCAATCATTTGTTCCGTGAAGATAAAGATCTTGCAATGTAGGCGGAAGGAGAAGAGACGATATGGAAAAAACAGCTAATAAACAGAAAATGCATGGAGGAAAGATAGCGCTGTACATTATCGCGATCCTGTGGACAGTTGTTACACTGTTTCCGGTAGTAGTGACCGTAATGGCTTCCTTCAAAACAAACTCAGAGATTTACCTGAACCTGTTAAGCTTCCCTAAGAAGATTATGTTCCAGAACTATATCAGCGCAAACAAAACAGCGGATGCATTGAATACCATCAAGAACTCCCTGGTTGTAGCGACTCTGACAACTGTATTTAATACTGTAGTCGGAATGATGGCAGCATACATCTTATCAAGAAAAGATTACAAATTCCTGAAATGGGTATATGTATTCTTCATGATCGGAGTAATGGTTCCGGTTCACTGTACACTGATCCCGATCAACAACATTGCAACAGCATTAAATGCAAAGAACAACCTGTTCTTCCTGATCCTGATCTATGTTGCGTTTGGTATGTCCCAGGCGATATTCCTTTATACAGGATTCATGGATGGAATCTCCAGGAACCTGGATGAGGCGGCGATCATTGATGGATGTAACAACTGGCAGCTGCTGTGGAAGATCCTTTTCCCTGTTTGCAAGCCGATCATCGCAACAGAGGCGATCTTCGTATTCATCTATGGATACAGTGAACTTGTATTCTCCATGATCCTGATGACAGATACCAAATATTTCACAGTTTCACGTGCGATGCTGAACTTCTCTTCTGCACATACACAGGAGATCGGAAGTCAGTTTGCATATGTAGTAATGTCCGTAATTCCGATGCTTATCATTTACATCGTGTTCCATAAACAGATTGAAAAAGGTATGCTTTCCGGAGCTATCAAAGGCTGATGCTTTTAATCTAAACAGGAGGAAAAAATCATGTATCAGTTTGACAGAAAAGAATATGAAAAACGTATGGAGTGGTACCAGGATGCCCGTTTTGGAATGTTTATCCACTGGGGATTATATTCTATCCCTGCAAGAGGCGAGTGGGTACGAAGCGTAGAGGAAATACCTGAGGAAGAATATCTTCCGTTTATGAAAGAATTTGATGCAAGAGACTACAACCCGAAGCAGTGGGCAAAAGAGGCCAAGGCTGCAGGTATGAAATATGTAGTCCTGACAGCAAAACATCACGACGGCTTCTGCTTATTTGACAGTAAATACACAGACTACAAGGTAACAAACACACCGGCAGGAAGAGACCTGATCAAGGAGTATGTAGAGGCACTTCGTGAGGAAGGCCTTAAGGTTGGAATCTATTTCACACTGCTTGACTGGCATCATCCGGATTATCCGCATTACGGAGACCGTATCCATCCGATGAGAAACCACAAAGAGTGCGGAAATGAGAACCGTGATTTCTCACGTTATACAGAATATCTGTATAATCAGGTAGAAGAGATCTGTACAAACTACGGACAGATCGATATCATCTGGTTTGATTTCTCCTACGACGATATGAGAGGGGAAAAATGGGGCGCAACAAAGCTGATCAACATGGTGCGCAGCTTACAGCCGCAGGTTATCATCGATAACCGTCTGGAAGCCAGCGGAGAGGGAAGAGGATCCCTGTATGAGTGTGATCCGACACCGTACCATGGCGATTTTGTAAGCCCTGAGCAGATCATCCCGCCGGAAGGAATCTGCGATAAGGAAGGCAACCCGATGGTCTGGGAAGCATGCTTCACCATGAACAACAACTGGGGATACTGTGCAAACGACCATTATTACAAACCGGCTTCCATGCTGATCAAGAAGCTGGTAGAGTGTGTTTCCAAGGGTGGAAATATGATCCTGAACGTAGGACCGGATGCCAAAGGTAAATTCCCGAAGGAATCTTCTGCGATCCTGGCTGAGATCGGTCGCTGGATGGATAAGAATCATGACAGTATCTACGGCTGTGTACCGGCTGAAAACATTCCGAAGCCGGATTACGGACGTATCACCAGAAACGGAAACAAATACTATGTGCATATTTATGAGAATACACTGGGACCACTTCCGCTTCTGGGATTTGATAAGGATAAGATCGTGAAGGTGCGTGCACTGGATGACGGACATGAGGTGCCAATCTCCAACGCATGGATGCACAGCGATTACCCGGATATCGCATTCGTTGATCTGGGACCTGACCCGGTACTTCCGGACCCGGTAGACTATGTTCTCGAAGTAGAGATGGCTGAGTAAAAAAACGAATCAATAATAAAAAAGAACGACAGGAAAAGCAGGAGTTATGTGAATCTCAGTTATCCGGTTGTTCTTTTTTACCATAAGGAGAAGGGAAAAGATTATGATCATTTATACAGGAAAAGATTACTATGACGTAAGTAGAAAAGCGGCAAACATCATGTCTGCACAGATCATCATGAAGCCAAACGCTGTTCTCGGACTTGCTACAGGCTCCACACCGGTGGGAATGTACAAGCAGCTGATCGAGTGGTACAAAAAAGGAGATCTGGACTTTTCGCAGATCACATCCGTAAATCTTGATGAATACAAAGGACTTTCCGGAGACAACGATCAGAGTTATCGTTATTTTATGAACACAAATCTGTTTGACCATGTAAATATCGATAAGGCAAGAACCTATGTGCCAAACGGACTGGAAGAGGACAGTGAGAAAGCCTGTGCGGATTACAATGAGATCATCCGCAGCGTGGGTGGTATCGATATGCAGCTGCTTGGAATCGGCGGAAATGGCCACATCGGCTTCAACGAGCCGGGTGCAGCATTTGAGAAGGAGACTCACTGCGTAGACCTTACGGAGAGCACCATCAAGGCAAATGCAAGATTCTTTGAGACTATGGATGATGTGCCGAAGCAGGCATATACCATGGGTATCAAAAACATCATGACTGCAAAGAAAATCCTTCTGGTCGCTACCGGAGAGGCAAAGGCAGATGCCCTTTACAAATCTCTCTACGGACCGATCACGCCCAACGTGCCGGCATCTATCCTGCAGCTTCACCCGGATGTGACGGTAGTGGCCGATGAAGGCGCTTTAAAGCTGATCCGTGAGAAGGGACTGCTGTAAGATAAATATCTGCCTGATCAAAAGAAAAAGCTTCGATCCAATTCTCATTGTGAGAAAGGACCGGAGCTTTTTTTGATACTTTCCGGACGTATTTTGAGAACGGCTGGAAACATGCAGATGAAGGAATCAGCAGCCCCAAAATACCATTATGGCAATATGCACAAAACTTGTCGAACCATGGTGGATAAGTGAAAAACTTTCCAAAAAGTTTTCCACATGACAAAAATCCGCAAATCCGCCAATAATCAAGTTATGCACAAATTTATCCACATTATCCACAAGGATAACCATGTGGATGACCTGATTTACATAAATAAATTTAAACATATGTTTTGTGTAAAATGATAAAATTGTAAAAAATGGGAAAAAAGTTTTTAAAACTATTGACATTTTTAAATTCTAAATATCATAAAATTTATTGCAAAAAAGACATAATATAAAAGAATAAAAACAAATAATCAGATAATAATAAATGAATTCTTGAAAAACTAATCTATTTAAAAGAGGGACTATCGGATGTATGGAAATGAGGATAAAAAAGAACAGTGCCCAGTTAAAACGATCACTGCAAGGTGTTGAAAAGTCATTTTCAGGTGTGGATAAATGTGGATAACCAAAAAATCCTCCGCAGAACCGGAAAGATCTGCGGAGGATTTTTTTAACTATTTTGTTTCATACGTTTGATCACCTTCAGACGAGTAAACTCTTCACGCTCTTTTTCTTCCAGAGCATTGGTGATATCTCTGGTGAGAGTTTCGTATCTGGGGATGGTGATGTTTTTCAGCGCATTGGCACGCTTCTGGGTTTTTTTGATGTTGGTGGCAAGACGGATGGCGGCGTTTTCGATCATGGAGAGCTGGATGGACAGCTCCTTTACACGCTCGAAGGCTGCCTTGGCCTCGTCCAGGGACAGCTTGGTGCTGTAGTAGGCGTAGGTCGGCGTGTTGCCTGCTTTTTTGTCATATTCCACAAGAGGGATCTCGGTTCCCATGACACTCCTGGTTTTGATCCGGATGGAATCTTCCACAGGAACGGTATGAGAGATCTGGTCTACGAAAGCGATTCCAATTTCCATATTTGCCTTCTGAAGAGCCGCATAAGCGGTACGGAAGGTCTCATCGATCTGGGACTGGATATCCTTTGCCTGATCGATCAGCTCCATCATTTCACGGATCAGGATATTACGCTTTTTGTCCATAAGCTCATAGCCCTGTTTGGAAAGAGCCAGAGAGTTTTTTGCAAGTATGAGATTTCCCTTGGTGGGAAAGGTATTCGGATCCATAAAATCACCTCACTAACGGACGGTTTCTCTGTAATACTGATCCAGAACTTTGGTATCGATACGGTCGAGCTCTTCTCTTGGAAGAAGGCCAAGAAGCTCCCAGCCCTTATCCAGAGTTTCGATGATGCTTCGATTCTCTGTTTCTGACTGTCCTACAAATTCTGCCTCGAAGGCTTTTCCGAATACAAGGTACTGCTTATCCAGCGGAGAAAGCTCATCCTCACCGATAACGGATGCCAGAGCTCTTGCATCGCCTACCTTTGCGTAGCAGGAGAAGAGCTGGTTGGCAACATCCTGATGATCAGCACGTGTGAAGCCTTCACCGATACCGTCCTTCATCAGACGGGACAGGGATGGCAGAACATTGATCGGCGGATAGATCGCCTGACCGTGAAGCTGGCGGTCCAGTACGATCTGGCCTTCTGTGATATATCCGGTAAGGTCGGGGATCGGGTGTGTGATGTCGTCGTTTGGCATGGTCAGGATTGGGATCTGGGTTACAGAACCGGTGCCGCCACGGACGATTCCCGCACGCTCGTAAAGGGTTGCAAGCTCACTGTACAGATATCCGGGATAACCCTTTCGGGAAGGGATCTCACCCTTGGAGGAGGAAACCTCTCGCATGGCCTCACAGAAGGAGGTGATATCAGTCAGGATTACCAGGATATGCATGCCTTTTTCAAAAGCAAGATACTCAGCGGCAGTGAGGGCGATCTTCGGTGTCAGAAGACGCTCTACAACCGGATCGTTTGCAAGGTTCAAAAACATCACAACGTGGTCGGACGCACCGCTTTCTTCGAAGGTCCTGCGGAAGAATTCCGCTACGTCGTATTTCACACCCATTGCTGCAAAAACAATGGCGAATTTTTCATCGGAGTCTGCTCCCAGGGAAGCCTGCTGAACGATCTGTGCAGCCAGCTTATCATGTGGAAGACCGTTACCGGAAAAGATCGGAAGCTTCTGGCCGCGGATCAGTGTGGTCAGTCCGTCAATAGCGGAGATACCGGTGTTGATATAGTTTCGTGGATATTCACGGGTTACCGGATTCAGCGGAAGCCCGTTAATGTTCAGGCTGACCTCCGGTGTGATCTCGCCAAGCCCGTCAATGGGCTGGCCGATACCGTTAAAGGTACGTCCCAGGATCTCAGGAGAAAGCCCGATCTCCATAGGATGTCCGGTAAGACGTGTGTGTGTATTGCCGAGGGACATATTGTCAGTTCCCTCAAAAACCTGGATAACGGCCTTGTCCTCATAGATTTCCACGATACGGCCGATCTTCTGGGTGCCGTCCTCCATGTGGAATTCCACGATCTCCTCGTAAGATGCGTTTTTTACACCCTCAAGGACAACAAGAGGGCCGTTTATTTCACTCAGGCCAAGATATTCGATTGCCATAAACTGATCCCTCCTTTAACCGTTTCTTTCCAGTACATTGTCGTAGAAGCGGTCGATATCTTTATGATATTCATCAAAACGCTCCAGCTCTTTGTTTGGAACTTCGTATTTGATGGCGATGATACGTTCAAAGATCTTATCCTCTTTCAGTACGGAAACCGGCATGCCACGGTTTACAAGAGCACGGCATTTCTCGTAGAGATAGAGGATGGTTTCCATCATCAGGAACTGTTTTTCCATAGGAACACTGGTGTCTTCCTGGTGGAAAGCGTTCTGCTGCAGGAAACCCAGACGGATGACTCTGGCGATCTCCAGCGTCAGTTTCTGGTCATCCGGAAGAACGTCGCTTCCGATCAGTTTGACGATTTCCATAAGAGAACTTTCCTGATTGAGGATTGCCATGATCTGGTTTCTGTCGTAGACGAATTTCGGGGAAACATGCTCTCTGTACCAGGGAGTCAGGTCCTCCAGATATTCGCTATAACTGGTCAGCCACTGGATAGCAGGGAAATGGCGGGCATAGGCAAGGGCCTTGTCCAGTCCCCAGAAGCAGCGGACAAATCGTTTCGTATTCTGTGTAACAGGCTCGGAGAAATCACCACCCTGAGGGGAAACTGCACCGATAATGGATACGGAACCCTCTGTTCCGTTCAGGTTCTGCATCATTCCCGCGCGCTCATAGAAGGCGGAAAGCTTACTTGCCAGATATGCAGGGAAGCCTTCCTCTGCAGGCATCTCCTCCAGACGTCCGGAAAGCTCACGGAGAGCCTCGGCCCATCGGGATGTGGAGTCTGCCATGATTGCTACATCATAACCCATATCACGGTAATATTCCGCAAGTGTAACACCTGTGTAGATGGAAGCCTCACGGGCTGCAACCGGCATGTTGGAGGTGTTGGCGATCAGTGTGGTACGGTCCATCATCAGGTTTCCGGATTTCGGGTCGATCAGTTTGCTGAAGTCCTCGAGAACCTGTGTCATCTCGTTTCCACGCTCGCCGCAGCCGATATAGATGATGATATCTGCGTCAGACCACTTGGCGATCTGGTGCTGTGTCATGGTTTTTCCTGTTCCGAATCCACCGGGAACTGCGGCAGTGCCTCCCTTGGCAATAGGGAAAAGGGTATCCAGGATTCGCTGACCGGTAAGGAGTGGAACGCTGGCCGGGAAACGCTTGTAGGTCGGTCGTGGAACACGGATCGGCCATTTCTGGGCAAGTGCCAGTTCTTTTTCAGTTCCGTCATCAAGGCGGATGGTAACAATGGGCTCCAGAACGGTATAGGCACCGTCAGGAGCTGCATGGATAACGGTTCCGTGTGTGATCGTGGGCGGAACCATGGATTTGTGAAGGATGGAGGCGGTTTCCTGTGTCTCGGCAATAACCGTGCCTGCACCGATGACGTCACCTTCCTTTACGGTAATGTGGGTTTCCCATTTTTTTTCTGTGTCAAGAGAGTCAACGCTGACACCACGGGAAATATATTTTCCAGAGGCCTGGGCAATCTCTGCCAGAGGTCTCTGGATACCATCAAAAATATTGTGGATGATTCCCGGACCAAGGAGAACGGAAATAGCGTCTCCTGTTCCGATAACAGTTTCTCCGGGTTTCAGCCCTGTAGTTTCCTCAAAAACCTGTATGGTCGTCATATGTTTCTTAAGACCGATGACTTCTCCAACCAGTTTTTCGGGGCCTACATAGACCATCTCGGAGATCTTGAAGCCGGTGTCGCCCTTGAGGTAGATAACAGGACCGTTAACACCGTAGATAATACCTGTTTTACTCATGTGCTGGACCTCCGTCAAATTTGAATTCTCTGTAAGCTGCCTGATAGCCTTCCTCAAAGGAATTGTCGATGAGGATATTTTTTTCAGGGATTATCGCCTTGATCCCGCCGATAAAGGATTCATCGGAAACCTTCAGCGGGAAACCGGTCTTTACAGTGAGAGACTTCAGACGGGGTTCATCTTCTTTTGAAAGATAGATCTGGATCTCATCGTGTTCCGCGAAGCAGACAGCTTCCTCGATCTTTGTACAAAG
Source organism: Ruminococcus sp. AM26-12LB (assembly GCF_003480785.1). Taxonomy (NCBI): domain Bacteria; kingdom Bacillati; phylum Bacillota; class Clostridia; order Eubacteriales; family Oscillospiraceae; genus Ruminococcus; species Ruminococcus sp. AM26-12LB. The sequence continues at coordinate 36,254 of NZ_QUJX01000001.1, forward strand.
ATATTCTTCATAGCGGGGAGATTCCATGAATTTCAGGATCTGTACCCGGACATCTGCAAAAAGTTTTTCTTTTAAGCGGCTCTGTCTGGCAGTCCAGTTTCGCCGGATGTGAAGCTGCTCTGCGGAAAGTGCCTTGTTGATCTCACGCTTTGCGTTTGCGATCTCGGCTTTGCGGGAACTGGCAGCATTTCCCAGAGACATTTTTTTATGTTCCTCCAGTGCGGCATCCAGGGCTTCCTTGTGTTCCCGGACATCTTTTTCCGCCTGACGGCGTGCTTCGTCCACGGAGGTGTCATAGAAGTGTGTAAGCTTCTCTTCAATTGTCATAATATCACCTGCCTATAATTTTAATCCGATGGCCTCATTTACATAAGATGTAATGAAATCAGGTCTGCGGCCGGTACCATGTCTGTCAGGAATTTCAATGATGAGAGGTGTTTTGTGATGAAGCTTGACATCATCAATGATCTCAGGAAACTCCCGGCCGAATTTTTCGGTCAGGAGTATGATTCCAATCTCTTTGTCTGCGATGGTGCGCTCCAGAGCTTCCTTCAGCTCGTCGTGCTTATGAACGATCACACCCTCTACACCGGCCAGTCTCATTCCTGTCAGAGTATCAATATTGTCACTGATCAGATACATTTTCATATCAAAGTTTACCCAGGATCATGAAGGAGATGATCAGTCCATAAAGAGCAACACCTTCGGCAAGACCTACGAAGATAAGAGATTTACCAAGGATGCTCTGATCCTCACTGATCGCTCCAAGTGCTGCGCTTGCCGCACTGGCAACGGCAATACCACCACCGATACAGGAAAGTCCGGTAACAAGTGCTGCTGCGATGTAACCCATACCTGTTGCAAGGCCTGCGTCAGCGCCTGTAGCAGCCTGTACGGAAGCTCCGCCTGCAAATGTTACTGCAATGGCAACAAGCATGATCCCGAAGAAGAAAAAGGCGTTGACACCAAGAGCTGTTTTGTAGCGGCCGCGGCTTTTTTCGCCGAGAAGATAATAACCAAATGGAAGAATGATGCTGAGTACAAGTGCAACTGCGATTGTGATCTGTGTAATGACTGTCATGATGATGACCTCCTTAATATTCGTTTAATTGAATGCCCGGATCAGAATGCGTTCCGACTCTGGCATTTTATTTGTTTTTTGAGCAGAACGGCTCGAATTTCCGTCCGCTGCCCTTGTAAAAACGGCTGAACATTTCGTAATATTCCAGACGGAGTACCTGGATACCTACGATCAGGCCCTCCATAGCGCATACGAACAGGTTTCCGAGAATGATGACGATCCAGTTCGGACTGCCGTTCTCCGCGCCTGCAAGCATAAGTACAACCTCCATCATAGCTGCGTGGCTGACTGCAAAAGCACCGATACGCACGAAGGAGAGTGTATTGGAAAAGTAGCTCAGGATAACCTCGAACAGTTCAAAGATACCCTGTACGATAAACATGCCTTTTTCTTTTGGCATAACCTCGGCCTTTTTTTCTACCAGGTTTGTAAGAGGCTCCTTGAAGAAAATAAGAAGCAGCGGTAAACCAAACATAATGGCAAGGACTGCACCACCCGGAACTGCATGCCCGGATACAAAGAGTCCGATGCAGAGAACTGCGGAGCCATAAAATACAAGTCCTGCCACAGCGTTGGTGTCAAACCAGGTTTTTTCAACATCATGCGTCTTAAAGGAATTGATGATGTTGAAAACCATACACAGGAGGATGATTCCCATGCCGAAGCCGATGGCAACGATAAATACGGTATTCAGTTTTCCGATAAAAGGTATGGTCGTCATACTGTCCACAGGCCGCAGCCACAGAGCAGGTATGACATCCTCAAATCCAAAGATACTTCCGAACATCAGACCGAAAAATGTGGAAAAGACTCCGGCGCAGCTGATGATTCCGGCAAGATCGATATGCTTCAGCTTGTACAGGAGCAATCCTCCGATAAAGAGCAGGAGTCCCTGTCCTGCATCACCGAACATGGCTCCGAAAATAAAGGAGTAGGTGATGGCAACAAACCAGGTAGGGTCCATCTCGCCATAGGCGGGAAGTCCGTACATTTTTACATACATTTCAAAGGGCTTGAAAAGTTTCGGGTTTTTCAGCTTGGTCGGCGGCTGATGGTTCTGGTCGTGCTCCGGCGTATTGGTATCTTCTCCGTCTACCAGGCAGAAGATTTTTTCGTCGGATGAGATATCGGCTTGAAAAGCTCTGGTGTCGGCTTCTGTCATCCATCCGCAGAGAATATAGAAATTTTCATGCTTTCCGGTGCAGGCTGCCGCTTTCCGGACATCGAAATTTCTGGAAAACTGAAGAAGTGTGTTTCTGGCGGTAACGATGGTTTCTGCCTGATCCGCAAGAAATCTCTGGTATTTCTGTTTCTGTGCTTCCAGATGCTTCAGGGCATCCTCGTATTGTTTGCTTACGCTTGAAAATGCCTGCTGGGCAGTTCCGGTATAATTATCCGGCACAAAGATCTTTTCAAAGTGCATAGAAGAGTAGGCGGCATCAATTTTGTGCGCATCATGCTTCGGTACGAAGTAAACGCCCCAGACGTATTGGTCATCTTCATCGCATTTAAGGAAGATCGTGTTCAGATTGTCGTAAATATATTTCTTGAATTTCTCATAATACTGTTTCTCGATACGTCCGAAATGAAAATGGATATACTTCAGATGAAGTATGGATGAAATATCATAATCAATATTTCGGAAGGGACGTATGATCCGCAGTGACTCTTCCAGAGAGGAACATTTTTCTTCCAGTTCGGACTGTTCCTTCTGGAGCTGATCCGCCTGGGAGCGGATCTCCTTTACTGTGGAAAGTGCTGTTTCAATACCCGGGCTTCTGTTGGAAGTGGACGGAGGAGTTTTCAGCTCCTCATAAATGGTATTGATGGAATTTAAGGCATCTCTGTAGGGGTTGACATCCAGGAAAGGCGTCAGACTTTCTACTGTGGTCAGCTCTGAGAGAGCGTTTTCCAGATGGATCTCGTACTTGCACAGGTAGGTGTTTACAACCCGGTCGATATCTGCCTTGGGACCGGTGATGCTCAGAAAATTCATTTTTTCAATCACGTTGCTACCTCCTGGTTATTAACCGTTGCGTATATAACGCAGGGATTGTTCTGGGTCCACGCCATAGCGCACGCATTCAAGGGCAATGGTCAGACGGTTGACTTCATGTTCTTTGTGATATAAATAGGAATAGATGACTGCTACGGAATAGGGATCCTTGCGTGCTTCCTGTTCCAGTATGCTGCGAAGAATATAGTTATAAAATTCTTCCAGACTGGCAACGGTCAGCTGTTCGTATTTCTTACCATAATAAGTTCCATTGAAGATACGACGGAACTCTTCTGGTGTAGGGGCCTCCACAAGGGTGGTGATCTCCTCTTTGCGGAGCTTGTAGTTCATGGGGACCAGCAATGCGTAAATAGCAGCCGGTTCCATCTGAAAGCAGCATTTGGAGCGCTGGATGAACTGCAGGTTCAGCATATCGAATTTTTCACCGTAAGCCTTGGTGATCTGTTTCAGATCGTTACCTTTGAAAAGCTTCTTCCGCACATTCCAGATCTGTGAAAAATACGAAAGGTCAAGTGCCATGCCGAAGTCAAAAAGCGTGGCATTTCCACGTTCGTTGACCTGAGACAGCGGAATAAAAAAATCATTTCCCTTCAGTGTCGCAATGAATTCATCCATATTGGTGCAGGCGGTAAGCCTGTCAATGTCCAGCTTGGAATGATGTCTGAAAAAATCGCGGTAGGGAGAAATATCTACGGGATCGGTGTCCCGGTGGTCAAAGAGATTCGTCATGATTTCTTTCAGGACGCGGATCTCATAACGCTTCGAGTAAAGCGACAGGAACGTTCGCTGTTCCTGATTTGCAAAGTGGTAAAGCCTTGAAAAATTCAGGAAGATGGATTTCTTCAGGAGTTTTTCTATCTGTCCGCGGTGAAGATCATTTTCATCGAGACCGGACCAGATATTCTGATATTCGGGAGTCCGTTTCAGGTAGGCTGTTACCTGGGGGACATTGGGAAGCTGAACGATTTCTTCCAGCTGCTCATCTGTCACAAGCCTGCTCTGCATGGCGCGGATCTTGGTGGAGAGTCCGCTGTATGAGAGGACAGAGCCCATTGAATCACTTCCTTTCCCTTCAGGTTTCGGTGATGCCTGTTATTTTCTGAAACAGCTCACTGCAAAGACTTTCGTGATGGGCTTCGTAATAGGCATCCAGCCTGGATAGCTGGTCTTCGGTTTCTGCACGAAGCTCATTGATCCGGGCGTCTTTCTCGCAGGCCAGATCTTCACGGATCTTCCGGATCTCGTCGCTGGTTTCTTTTTCAAGTGAAGCGTCGAATTCCTTCGTCTGTTTTTCTGCTTCTTCCGAGAGAGCCTGTTTCTGTCGCGCAGCGTCCTGCATGATGGCATTGGCTGTAGCTTCGATTTCCGAAAGCTTATTTAGGATTTGTTCCATAGCGCCCTCCTTGTTTGTTTATTGTTTATAATTGATTTTTATATGATACACCTTTTTATGGTAAAAACAACTAAAATTTTGTTAATTTTTCTGCAAACTTTTGAGGGAAATGTGGGTAAAAAGATATTTTTGGGGGTTTTTGTGGGAAAAGAGGAAAACCGCAAAGGGGCCATAGAGCCATGGCCCCTCTGCACACCCCTCGGGCTTTTTTTTAGGAGTTCTTGGTTGTGGTGGTGTGAGGTTGTTGACTTGTGTATGTATGCTGCGGTGTTGGATGTGTGAGGTTGAGCCGATGTGTGTGGATGCGGATGGTGCTGGATGTGGACGGCGAGGCGCGTTGCTGTCGCCTGGTTGAGAGGATGTGTATATGGATGCGGATGGTGTTGGGGGTGGACGGCGAGGCGCGTTGCTGTCGCCTGGTTGAGAGGATGTGTATATGGATGTTGCTGTCGCCTGGTTGAGGGGATGTGTATATGGATGCGGATGGTATTGGGGGTGGACGGCGAGGCGCGTTGTTGTTGCTTGGTTGAGGATTTTTTTTATTTTTTGCTTGCGGCGGGGTGGGGGTTACATGTATAGTTGAATATTGGGATGCCTTGCACAGGGTGTTTTATCGGATATTCTGGAAGAGGAATGATGATTTTTTTGGATTTGTGCAGGTATTCTGGTTTGTGTGGCTGGTGGCGGATGTATTATAGTGGTTTCATTGGTTTGGGGAATTGTTATAGACTGCTTTTGCTGGCTGTGCAAGATAGTTATTTGATTTGTATATTATAGGAAGATTAATTTGGAGGTTATTTATGAGATTACGTAATATTCCCGGGGCGAAGGATGCAATTTTGGAGTGTGACTGGGTGATTGATGAACCGGAGAAGTTTAAAGGGGAATGGGCGAGTGTTTTTGGGGAGAAGAGACCGCTTTTTCTTGAGGTTGGTATGGGAAAAGGGCGTTTTCTGATGGATATGGCGAGGCTGCATCCTGAGAGGAATTATGTTGGGATCGAGATGTATGACAGTGTGCTGCTTCGGGCACTTCAGAAGAGGGAGGAGCTTGAGGAGGCCGGGGAGAAGTTTTCAAATCTGGTGTTCATCCGTGTGGATGCAAGGCTTTTGCCGGAGATTTTTGAGAAGGATGAGGTTGACGGGATTTATCTGAATTTTTCCGATCCGTGGCCGAAGGCCCGTCATGCCAAGAGAAGACTGACTTCCAGGGAGTTTTTGAAGAGGTATGAGCAGGTCCTGAAAAAAGAGGGTACTGTGGAATTTAAGACAGATAACCGTGGATTGTTTGAATTTTCCCTGGAAGAGGTGAAGGAGTCTGACTGGAACCTGGAGGTTTGTACGTTTGATCTTCATCATGATGAGGAGCTGGTGAAGGGAAATGTGATGACGGAGTATGAGGAGAAGTTTTCTTCCATGGGCAATCCGATCTGTAAGATGGTGATCAGACAAAAATAGAAGAGGTAAGGTTAAGTGGTTTTCAGAAGGTATCTGATATCAAAGCTTATCTGGCGCATAGATATTCTGCATTAATATAGAAGGTTGTTTTATCGGGCTGATCTGTAAACAGATCGGCCTGTTTTCATATAATAAATAAGAGGGAGCGTCAGGCAGGAATATATGAATGAATCTGCAGGAGAAGCTGCCTGATCTGTATAAAGAAAGAGGGGAAGATAAGGTTTGAAAAAAAGAAAATCTAACTCATTTCGTCGAAATCTCAATAGTGTAAAACGCGGCGTCAAAAGCCAGGCATTTCAGATCAGAAGTTCGCTGTCAGAAATAGAAAAATCACTGAACAAAATTGCATCAAATGAAGATATAAAAAATAAAAAAGAAAAAAATAAAAAAAATTAAAAAAAGGTGTTGACTTTCCGCAAATCATAACGTATAATACAACATGTCTTGAGGAACGAATGAAACAAAAAACGAAAGACAAATAATTAAATAAGCGTCTTTAGCTCAGTTGGTAGAGCACCTGACTCTTAATCAGGGTGTCCAGGGTTCGAACCCCTGAAGACGCACTAAAGGCACTGTTTTTGCAGATATAGAGCTGCGGGGACGGTGTTTTTTTGTTGTGTTTATGCGGGCTTCAGGGGTTTTGAGGTTTTGTCTGGACGGAGTGATCTGGAGGAAATGGACCGAGATGAAAATGTCGATCATCAGATAGAATCAGAATGTCTAATATAGACACCATGATTATAGGTATAGATCCTTTTGAATAAAGAAAGGATGGTATACTATGGGAGTTTGTAAGAAGATAAAAAGGAGGGCCGGGTCTTGGAAGGGACCCGGCAGAGTATGAAAAGAAAAATAAGTAATGATCTATAAGATGAAAAAGCTTTGTGCTTTATTTGATTAATAATATACCGTCAAAATGTGATGGAACTGTGAGAAGCGTTTTAAAAATTTGTGAGGAAAGTCTAAATATCTTATAAAGTCTGATACACTGCGAAGCAGTTATTCGGTGTAGAGCCGCGTAGCGAAGCGGATTGCGAATATCCGCTTGACTCGAATCAAGTAAGTCCCTTGCGGGGGTGCGAAAAGCAATAGCAGTCGGTGGGGCTTGTAAGAATAGAAAATTCTGAAATTTGTACAAAAATAGTGAAAATAAATAAGACTTTTTTAAGCCGATACGGTATAATAAACCATAGCATAAAAATCCGGAGGGGAAATGAACAAGTATGGATGTGGTACACATGTTATATGAACAGGTGCGGAAATTTTTCTGAGGGGTATAAATGAATATATCTATATTTTATGTCCAGCGGAAAATGTGATATCCGGAAAGATGGTTCAATTCTGAGGTATTCAGATGAAAAGGGAGGAGATGGCTATGGAGAAAGTGTTTGAGGCGATCAATGGAGTGTTCAGCTTTATCGGTCCACTGTCTGATTTTCTGTGGGAGTTCCCCACGAATTTTGACTGGTACAGCAGTATTCCGATTCTGGGAAATATATCCTTTGCGATCATATTACTTCTTGGGTCCGGGATTTTTTTCAGTTTCAGGATCGGTTTTATGCAGGTGACTTACTTTAAAAAAGGAATCAGGACCATGACGGAGAAACGTGTTGTGGAAACAGGAATTTCGCCGCTTGCATCGTTTTTTCTGAGTTCAGCTATGCGTGTAGGACCGGGAAATATCCTGGGCGTAACAGGTGCTATTGCAGTGGGTGGACCGGGGGCCCTGTTCTGGATGTGGATATCTGCGTTTTTCGGGATGGCAGTTGCATACATGGAGGGTGTCCTTGCTCAGATTTTCAAGGAGAAGAAGGACGATGAGTTCGTAGGAGGTCTTCCTTTTTATGGGAGAAAGCTTCTTGGAAATAAGGTATGGATCGGTGTTTTTCTTTCGGTATTGTATATTCTGTATGCGCTTTGCTGTCTGCCGGCACAGGGCTTTAACGTTGTTTCATCAGTAGGACGCATGGCAGAGATCGTAACCGGAAAAACCATTCCAAGCGGATCAGCCTTCTATTATATAGTAGGTACGCTGATCGTAATCCTCACAGCAGCTATCGCATTTGGCGGAATCAAAAAAGTATCCAAATGGACAGATATGATGGTGCCGGTGATGGCGGTGCTCTATATGGTAGTAGTGTTACTTCTTATCATATTGAATTTTACCCGTATTCCGTATTTCTTCGGAAGCGTGTTTGCAGGAGCCTTTAAGCCGGATGCATTTTTTGGAGGTGTTTTTGGAACAGTTCTTGCACAGGGCGTAAAACGAGGCCTGATGTCCAATGAGGCTGGTCAGGGAACGATCACCATGTCAGCGGCAGCAGCTGACGCAAAGCATCCATGTGAGCAGGGTGTCATCGCTTCTCTGGGAGTTTTTCTTGATACCATTGTGATTTGCACACTTACCGGATTTGTGGTAGTTATGGCACATTGCTGGACAGGAGCAGATGCGGAAGCCTGGCAGGCATTGGATAAACTTCCTAAATATACGGAATCTATTGCTGTTCTCACACCAGGAACAGCGATGAACGGAATTGTTACTTTCCTTGTAACCTTATGTTTCTGCCTGTTTGCATTTACCTGTCTGCTTGGAATGATCAGCTTTTCCGAGATCGCGGCAAACCGTATTCGCAAGGATAAGATATGTATTAATTTTGTACGCTGCATCGGACTTTTTGTTGCAGGATTTGGTATCCTCTGTAATATCGCAGGACTGGAGCTTGGAAATCTCTGGGCATTTTCTGATCTTGGAAATATTCTGATCGTATTTTTCAACGTACCGATCGTTTATGTCGGTGCGAAATATGTTTTCCGGGCGACCAGACATTATAAGAAGAATGACGGTACTCCGTTTACATCGGAGGTAATTGGAAGAAATGACTGCGCTTACTGGGATGAGCAGGCAAAAAAGCAGTGAAAAATTTTTCCGGAAAATAAAAATTCCGGCGGGAGATAAAATTAGCATTGTAAAAGTGCATATACTCATTTATAATGAGTAACAGATTCTAAAGATGTTATAAATAACAGGAGGAAAGCCTTGAAAAGAGAATTAGTTATTGTCATTGATTTTGGCGGTCAGTACAATCAGCTGGTTGCAAGACGTGTCAGAGAATGCAATGTATATTGCGAAATTTATTCTTACAAGACAGATCTTGAGAAGATTAAAGCGATGAATCCTAAGGGAATCATCCTTACCGGTGGACCAAACAGCTGCTATGAGGCAGATTCACCGACTTACCAGAAGGAATTATTTGAGCTTGGTATTCCGGTACTTGGACTTTGCTATGGAGCACAGCTTATGATGCATGTCCTTGGCGGAAAAGTTGAGAAGGCAGATGTCAGCGAATACGGTAAGACAGAGCTTCTCATCGATAAGAAAGATTCCAGGATCTTCAAAAATGTATCCGACAAAACAATCTGCTGGATGAGCCATACAGACTATATTTCCCAGACTGCACCGGGATTTGAGATCGCTGCACATACTGCAGACTGTCCGGTAGCAACTGCACAGAATGAAGAGAAGAAACTGTATGCGATCCAGTTCCATCCGGAAGTACTGCACACAGTAGAAGGAAAGACAATGCTGTCCAACTTCGTACTTGGTGTCTGCGAATGTGCCGGAGACTGGAAGATGGATGCCTTTGTTGAACACACGATCAAAGAGATCCGCGAGAAAGTCGGTGATGGAAAAGTTCTCCTTGCCCTGTCAGGTGGTGTAGATTCCTCCGTGGCAGCAGGACTTCTTTCCAGAGCGATCGGCAAGCAGCTTACCTGCGTATTTGTAGATCATGGCCTTCTTCGTAAGGATGAAGGTGATGAGGTTGAAGGTGTATTCGGACCGAATGGTCAGTTTGACCTGAACTTTATCCGCGTGAATGCACAGCAGAGATATTACGACAAGCTTGCTGGTGTTACAGAGCCTGAAGCGAAGCGTAAGATCATCGGTGAGGAATTTATCCGTATCTTCGAGGAGGAAGCCAAGAAGATCGGTGCTGTGGATTTCCTTGCACAGGGAACCATTTATCCGGACGTTGTAGAGAGCGGTCTCGGCGGAGAATCCGCAGTGATCAAATCCCATCACAACGTAGGAGGCCTTCCGGATTTCGTTGATTTCAAAGAAATCATTGAGCCGCTTCGTGACCTGTTCAAAGATGAGGTCCGTAAAGCCGGCCTTGAGCTTGGAATTCCGGAAAGACTGGTATTCCGTCAGCCATTCCCGGGCCCGGGACTTGGAATCCGTATCATCGGTGAAGTCACCGAGGAAAAAGTACGCATCGTACAGGATGCAGACTACATCTACCGTGAAGAAGTCGACAATGCAGCCGCCGACTACAAAAAAGAACACGGAGAAGATCCGTCCTGGATGCCGAACCAGTACTTTGCAGCCCTTACAAATATGCGAAGCGTAGGTGTAATGGGAGACTTCAGAACATACGATTATGCAGTGGCGCTTCGCGCCGTTAAGACCATTGACTTCATGACTGCTGAGTCTGCTGAGATTCCTTATGCAGTACTTAATAAGGTGATGAACCGTATTATTAATGAAGTTAAGGGCGTAAACCGCGTATTCTATGATCTTACTAGTAAGCCGCCTGGAACGATTGAGTTTGAATAAATCGAGTTGCTTAAAAAAGCCAGTGTTTATGCGGGTTTCAGCGATTTCGATTAGTCTTTTGATAACAAATTGATAACAGTCATAGCAAGTGCCATTATTCTTGTTATCCAGTGGTTTATGGGTAACGGAACAATTAACAGGTGGCTTGCAGACTAAAGTTCGGAGCTTGGCTCTGAACAAATTCCATATTATAAACTAAGCCCTTAGCTGTGGTTAATAACCATAGTTAAGGGCTTTTTTGTCGTTGCCAAAGCATCTGTAGGGAGCTGCCAGTGGCAGGTCCTGTAGGTGCTTATTTATCTTTCAAGTGGTCTTTGAATGCTTCCACGAGAGCGTCACTTAATTCCTGTGATGGAACTTTTGCCCAACGCTGTGTGGTGTCGAACTCTGGATAATGGTAACGCCAGTTATCGTATTCTTCTCTGTTGATTTCTTCGGAAGATAGCTTGTCTGCCTGTTCTTTCCAAGCATACAGCATTTTGAGGAGTTCATATGCTTCTCTGCCTTTGTCCTTGTTGACCTTTAAGCATACCTCTCCGTCTGCTTCACTGACAGTAAGACCGTAAATATCTTCAAGGGTAAACAGAGTGTGCATAAGACCGATATAGCTGTCTATGTCAGGAACATCAAGAGCCTGTGGAGAAACATCAAGCACCTGTGCCAATGCATTTGTAAGGTCTGCTTTCGGTTTGCGTGTACCAGTTTCGTACTGTGCCAAACGCACATCAGCACTCTTTTCTGGAAAACCGATTGCTGTACCGAGATACTTTTGTGTCATACCACGCATTAGTCTGAAAAAATGTATTCTTTCGCTGATAGCCATAATGATACGCTCCTTTTATATTTAGTGAAATAAGTATAGCAGAAATGTTTAGTGGAAGTCAAGAAAAACCGAAACAAAAATGTTTAATATTTTCTTTGCAACCACTTGACAATAGCAAATATGTTTAGTAAAATAAATTACGAATTAAACAAATATGCTTAATGCGACAACTGAATGACCGTCCGAAAAGCCAAACCGCCAAGACCTCGTCGGAGCAAGTTCCGTATCGTTCGCTTGTGTGCAAGCACAAAAGCTCATTCGCTGCACTGCTCCTCCTCTTCCCCAAAAGTCTCCGACTTTTCGGGAACCCCTATACGAGCGAGCGCCTGATGTACTGCGGTGCATTGGGACAGCACAGCGCCTGCCGACAAGCAGGAGTGCCTGTTGGAACTTTAACACGGAGAAAGCGGCAAGCAAAAAATTATTTTAAGAAAGGAAGAAAAAGGATATGGAAAACAGATTTATCCGAGCCGAAGATGTGGCTCAGGAACTAAACGTATCAAAACCTTATGCATATAAACTCATCAGACAATTAAATGAGGAATTGAAAGCAAAGGGCTTTATTACGATTGCAGGGCGTGTAAATCGCCAGTATTTTTACGAAAGGCTCTACGGAGCAGGAAAGGGGGAAATGTAAATGCCGGTATTTAAGAATGAAGATAACGGTACTTGGTATGTGATGGCAAGGTATGTGAACTGGAAAGGGGAACGCAAGCAGAAATGCAAGCGTGGCTTTGCTACCAAACGAGAAGCACAGGAATGGGAAAGAATGTTCAAATTGCAGACTTCTTCAGACCTTGATATGAGTTTTGAAGCCTTTACGGAGCTTTATATCAATGATGTGAAGAACCGTTTGAAGGAAAACACGTGGCTTACCAAAGAGCATATCATACGCACAAAGATACTTCCGTATTTCGGGAAACTGAAAATCAGCGAGATTTCCACAAAGGAGATTATTACTTGGCAGAATGAAATGCTTGCCTATCGTGATGAGAAGAAAAAGCCTTATTCACAGACGTATCTGAAAACGCTGCACAATCAGTTGTCCGCCATTTTCAATCACGCTGTCCGCTACTATGAACTGCGTTCCAATCCTGCGGCAAAGGTGGGAAATATGGGACGTGAGGAACACAAGGAAATGCTGTTCTGGACAAAGGAAGAATACAAGAAATTCTCTTTTGAGATGATGGACAAGCCTGTTTCCTTTTATGCGTTTGAAATGCTTTACTGGTGCGGTATCCGAGAGGGCGAGCTGTTAGCTTTGACTCCGGCAGATTTCAACTTTGATAAGGAAACAGTCACAATCAATAAATCCTATCAGCGTTTGAAAGGGCAGGATGTGATTACTTCTCCGAAAACGAAAAAGAGCAACCGCACGATTAAAATGCCGAAGTTTCTGTGTGAGGAAATGAAAGAATATCTCGGTATGCTTTACGGATTGAAGAAGAAAGACCGTATCTTTACGGTGACGAAAAGCTATCTTCATCACGAGATGGACAGAGGGGCAAAGGCGGCAGGCGTGAAGCGTATCCGCATTCACGATCTCCGTCACAGCCACATTTCACTCTTGATTGATATGGGCTTTTCTGCGGTGGCGATTGCTGACCGAGTTGGTCACGAAAGTATTGATATTACTTATCAGTACGCACACCTCTTTCCGTCAAAGCAGATTGAGATGGCAGAAAAATTAGATGATTTAGGGAAAGGAGATTTTGAAAATGTCAGCTAAGAACAGAGATAACAAAAATCGTTGGAGGAATATCACAGTAGGGTTTCGAGTATCGCCCGAAGAAAACGAACTCATTAACAGAGCTGTAGCTCTATCAGGATTGCCAAAACAGGAGTATTGTTACCGCCGTTGCTTAAATCAGGATGTGGTGGTACAGGGCAATCCGAGAGTGTATAAGGCGTTGAAAACGGAATTTGCCACAGTCCTTGCGGAACTGAAAAGGATTGAAGCAGGAAAAGGTGTGGATGATGAACTGCTGAGTGTAATAGAACTGATTTCCATTATTCTCGGCGGTTTGAAAGGAGAGGATGCGAATGGAGAATAAAAAAGAAATGACTATTCCAAATGTATCTGCGGCAACAGATGCGGAACAGTCACTTTCCAAATGTACTGACAATAGTATAGTCAATCAGGATACGGATTTCAAGGGGTACGAGCAATCTTTTGAAGAAATGCAAAGGGAAATACTCAGACAGTTAGACCCTTCCTATCTGAAAACAGTATCAATGACAACGCTGTATGATACGGTGTTTGAGGTTCAGACACCACTTATCGACGGTCTGCTCCAAAGGGGAACTTACCTTTTCGTAGGTTCCCCGAAAGTGGGAAAGAGCTTTATGATGGCACAGCTTGCCTATCATATCAGCACAGGCACACCGCTTTGGGAGTATAAGGTGCGTAAGGCAACGGTGCTTTATTTTGCCCTTGAAGATGATTACCCACGTTTGCAGAAGCGATTGTTTCAGATGTTCGGTGCAAAGGAGACAGGCAATCTGTATTTCGCAACGGAATGTAAAACGGTCAATGGCGGACTGGAAGAACAGATAAGAGGGTTTATGAGGGAACACCCAGACACAGGCTTGATTATCATAGACACCTTAAAGCGTGTGCGTGAAGCAGGCGGAGCAGATTACAGCTACGCAAGTGATTATGATGTTGTGGCAAGGCTGAAAGCGTTGGCAGACAGTTACAAGGTTTCAATGCTTATTGTTCATCATACACGCAAACAAAAATCGGAAGATATATTCGATATGATTTCAGGCACGAATGGTCTGATGGGTGCGGCAGACGGTGCATTTGTTCTCAGTAAGGACAAGCGTACTTCCAACAATGCCACACTTGATGTTGCTGGCAGAGACCAGCAGGATATGAAAATCCATCTTGTAAGGGACAGCGAGCGATTGGTGTGGAACTTTGCAAAATCGGAAACGGAGATGTGGAAAGAACCGCCCGAACCTCTGCTTGAGAAGATAGCGGATACGCTCTTTTCGGAAAGTGACAGATGGGAAGGAACTGCTTCGGAACTTTGCGAAAGGCTTGCGGTGGATATAAAGCCGAATGTACTTTCTTTAAGGCTCAGTATCAACGCAAGCAGGCTGTTTCGTGATTACGGTATCCGTTATCAGAACAGCCGCACACACGACGGAAGAAAGGTTTCACTTTGGAAAGAAACCGAGCAGACGGCGTGACAAACGGTGTCAAAGGTGTCAATGTTTTTGAGAGCAGCACGCTGTGAAAAACATTGTCACCATCGTCACACTTTGACACCGGATAAAGTTTAGGGGAGTGTGCAGAGAGTGCCTTTTCAAAGGCGGCTCTTTGGTCTCGCCTGCTGGCTCGGTCGGTTCGCAGGCGTGTGTGCCACCGGCACACGCTCACCCCTCGGAGAGCCTTCGGAGAACGCAAAACCTGTTTACAGGTCGCATTTTTGATGGGTGTACCCGTCAAAAGTGCTTTTGCGTTACTTTTGACAAAAGTAACAAAACCTGAGAATGTTGAAATTTACAGATGGGAGATGAAAAAATGCAGAGAACGATAAGTGCAATGGTCGGTAAAGGCTCGGTCAATCACAATAGCCGAAAGTTCCGAGCAGAAAATGTAGACGGAACTCGTACTCATCTCAATATCGACTACTGCAATGAAAATATAAAGACAGTTTATCACGAATTGTTTGATGAAGCATTGGAAAGATACAATGCCAAGCAGATAAGGTCAGACCGAAAGATAAAAGATTATTATGAAAAAATCCGAAGTTCCAAGCAGGAAAAACCGTTCCACGAAATCATTTTACAGGTGGGCGGTAAGGGAAATATGAACGCCGATACGGAAAACGGAGAACTGGCAAAGCAGATTTTAGATGAATACTATCAGGGTTTTCAGGAGCGAAATCCACAGCTTCGGGTGTTCTCGGCTCATCTGCATATGGATGAAGCTACACCACATCTGCACATAGATTTTGTACCTTTTACCACAGGCAGCAAGCGTGGACTTGATACAAGAGTGTCACTAAAGCAGGCTCTTGCAACGCAAGGTTTTAAGGGCGGCAGTCGTGGCGATACGGAGTGGTCGCAATGGATACAGTCCGAAAAAGAACAGCTTGCGGCGGTGATGGAACGTTATGGGATTGAGTGGGAACATTTAGGCACACACGAAAAACATCTTTCTGTTTTGGATTATAAAAAGCAGGAAAGAGAAAAAGAAGTGGCGGCATTAGGTGCGAAAATCGAGCAGAAACAGATTGAATTTGATGTGTTGTCGGAACGAGTATTGAACTATGATAAGGCAAAAGACGAGCTGTCAAATCTTGAAATAGAGCTTGATACTGCACCGAAATATCAGTTGCCAGAACCAGAGAAATTTATGACTGCAAAGGCATATAAAACCAAAATGGCAGAGCCGGTTGTAAGGAAATTGAAGCAACTTGTCAAAACGGTGCTTGCCCGCTGCTTTGAGGGGTGGGACAACTATCATAGGCTGAATACAGCGAATGCACAGTTATACCGCACCAATCAGCGTTTGGAGAAAGTCAATGAAAGATTGACCGAAGAAAACAAAATCCTAAAAGCAGAAAATAAAGATTACAGCCTGCTCCGTAAGGTTTTTGGTCGCAAACAGATAGATGATTTGTTGGAGCAGGCAAGAACAGTTAAAGGTCGCAAGCGTGATAATACACGATCACGATAGACAAAAATCACAGGAGGAAAAGGAAAATGACAAAGACAATTTTTGAAGAAATGGGCGGAACTTATAGACAGGTGGGTGATTATTTATTGCCGAACATCACAGTACCAGCCGAAGAAGAAATAGAGCCGATTGGTTTATGGGGGAAACGACATGCAAGGCATTTAAAGGAACACTATAAAGTGTTATATATGAACCTGCTGACAAGCGGAAAGCTGCATAGTTATCTTGCAGAAGTCGATAAGCAAGCAGAGGATATGTTTCTTCGACTGGTAAAGGAATATGCCGACAGACAAGATGTGACGGAACAATTAAAGAAAGATAATCCCTACGAATGGATTGGAAGAATGAATAATATTCAGGCTTGTGTGAGGGAAGTTGTAGGAACGGAGTTGATTTACACATAAGCGTTTTACGGTATGGTGCTCCTGCGTTTGCTGGAGTGCTGTGGTTGTGGTTGTAAAGAGGTTGTGAAAGATTGAATTTCGTAATGGTTGGATGTATAATTAGGAAGTGAAAATTTTAATTTGCACTTCCATAAGGTGAAATGTATTGACACAAAAAATAAAGTATGATAGTATTGCCATTAGAAGAAAGAAAGGCACATTTTGTGTAAGGTGAGGAAATGATTAATAGATAATTTGATTTAAGTAAGACACATATAGTTATTGAGCCTGTAGAGAATAGGTTTGTTTTGTGTACGCTTAAGTTGGATTATCGCAAGAGGCATTTCCTTTGTTTTCCTTTTGGAAAAGAAATAAGGGTCTATTTAGCGAGTCTATTTTTGCGTATGCAAAAAAGACTCGTTTTTGTGTGTTCAAAATAATAATTGGCTCAGACTTCGAAAAGGAGAAACTTTAATGTTGCAGATAAAAAAATTAAATTTAACACATAAAAAAGACCTGAGAATAATTCTTAATGATTTCAACCTTGTGCTAAATGATGGAGATAAGGCAGTTATTATTGGAGAAGAGGGAAATGGGAAATCGACATTAATGAAGTGGATATACAATCCGTCGCTTGTAGAAAACTATATAGAAGCAGATGGGGAAAGGATAATGGGACACGAACGTCTTGGTTATCTTCCGCAGGAGATGCTCGATGAAGATAAGGAAAAAACAATATACGAATATTTTTCTGAAGAGGAAATATTCTGGGAGAAAACGCCTAAAGAATTGTCTGTTATTGCGGGAAAATTTGGAATGAAAAATGATTTTTTCTACAGTAACCAGACAATGGGTAGTCTTTCAGGAGGCGAAAAAGTCAAGACACAACTTATGAGGCTTTTCATTCGCGATGTTTCTGTGCTGTTGTTGGACGAACCTTCCAATGACATCGACATTGCGACGCTTACATTACTGGAAAAAATCATAAATGACTGGAAGCACATTGTGCTTTTTATTTCACACGATGAAACGCTGATAGAGCGTACTGCCAACATGGTGATACATATCGAGCAGATTATACGAAAAACAAAGGCGAGATATACCGTGGCAAAGCTTCCCTATAGACGCTATGTGGAAGAACGGCTTCATAAATTTGAAATCCAAAAACAGCGGGCACTGAGTGACCGTAGGGAGAAAAAGATTCGCGATGAAAAATATCAAAGAGTTATGCAGAGTGTACAAGGTGCATTAAGAAGTTGTACCAGACAAGCACCGTCTGTTGCCAAAAACTTAAAGGACAAAATGCATACGGTTAAGGCAATGGAACGAAGATTTGAAAAAGAAGATGAAAATATGACTCAGATGCCGGAACAGGAAGAAGCAATCTTTGTCAAATTAGGGGATGAAAACTCACACATTCCCGCAGGAAAAACGGTCATAGAATATGAACTTTCAAAGCTTGTGACTCCGGATGGCAAAAGAATTTTAGCAGAAGGAATTCATTTAAAAATAAAAGGTTCAGAAAAAATCTGTATGATAGGAGCCAACGGGGCAGGAAAAACGACTCTTCTAAAAAAGATAGCGGAAGAACTCCTAAATCGGAATGACATTAAAGCAGAATATATGCCTCAAACTTATGAAGACCTGCTGGATTTGGATGTTACACCGGTTGATTACCTTGATAAAACAGGAGATAAAGAAGAGCGTACAAGAATTAGAACATACCTTGGTTCACTTAAATACACACCAGATGAAATGGAGCATCCGATTCGGGAGTTATCAGGCGGACAAAAGGCGAAAGTGCTTCTCTTGAGGATGAGCTTAAGTGGTGCAAATGTTCTTATTCTGGATGAACCGACAAGAAATTTTTCACCATTGTCCGGTCCGGTAATAAGAAAAATGCTCCGAGAATTTCCGGGGGCTGTCATTAGCATTTCTCACGATAGAAAGTATATTGAAGAGGTGTGCGATAAAATATATCAGCTAAATCCTAATGGATTACAGCTAATTGGTGATTGATAACAAAAAGGATGAAAGACTGACAAATTTCAGGCTTTTAGTGAGTTGGAAAGCATACAAAGATTTGAATTTGGAGGATAGATTATGGTACGTACAGAAGATGCATGTGAAATTATAAAATATGCTTTGCAAAACGAAATTAAAGTATATTTAGATGGCGGATGGGGTGTTGATGCACTTCTTAAAAGAGAATCAAGAATACACAATGATATTGATTTGTTTGTTGAACTGAAACATTATCATGATTATATTTATGTGATTAAGCAGCATGGATTTGAGGAAGTAAATACTGATTATACAACGGATGGTCATACTGTCTGGAAAGATGATAAACAAAGAATCATTGATTTACATTGTTTTGAATTTACAGATGACGGAATTGTTTATGAGGGAGATATATTTCCATCAAAAACTTTTTCCGGTATTGGAAAAGTTGGAGATATAACTGTTTCTTGTATTGAACCATTGAGTCAGGTAATGCTTCATTTGGGATATGAACACGATAAAAATGATGTGCATGATGTGATGCTGTTGTGTGAAACATTTCAAATAGCAATACCAGATGAATATAAGGAAAAGTAAAATTTCAGTTTTGTGTTGAATCTCTAAGCAAAATAGCTTATAATTTGACATGCTACATATAGTTATTATCCACAGTTATCGAGTAGGTGTTATCAATGCCGATAACAAAATGATAACATTAGCTCGTATAGGCAGGATAATATGGATATATCAAATAATCAAAAGAACGAGAAACATTACAGAGAATAATTCCTAAACAAAAAGCGTTAGTCTTTGTAGAATTTGAATAAAAAAATAGAGCTCGGAAATCCAGTGTTTATGCGGGTTTCCGGGCTCTTGCTATGTGGTTTGAGTACAGATTGAGTACAAAATTATTTTTTGTTTTTATTTTGAGTGTTGAGTTCAAAGTGTAAAGGTGTTGTACCTTCTGTTAAATAAGTAGTTGCTTGTGTATTTGCCGTAGGTGTTCCTAAGTCTTGAGGAGTAATGGTTCCACCTGAGCAAATTTTATTTAATAATTCTGTTGCATTGGTAGTATTGCTCTTATCTGCCATTGTTTCACCTCCTTTCGTTTATGAAGCTGCTTTGGTAATGAATAAATTTAAAAAGTGTAACGCAAACGCTAAAAATAGAACCATAGCGGTTCGGTATGCACACCAATTAAAGCTTTTAAAACGTTTTTTTAAGGATTCATTTGCGTCATTAATGGCTTGAATATATAAACTTGCTACAAAAATTCGAGCGTGTTTTTCCTTTTTGTCATAGACTTTCTCTAAAATCAAATAGTCTGGAGTTAATCTTAGAGTTTGTTTTGCCGTTAATAAGATTCCTAATTTTAAAATAGTGTACAAATAAATTAATGACATGAGTATTGTTAATGCAATATAACTTCGGACTAACCAAGTTTGGGCAATATCTGTTGGCACTTGGAAAGTACCTAAATTTGAGATTATGTCTGTAATGAAAACAAAAATAAATCCGCAAATGGTAGATAGAATATAGACTTTGTTATCCAGTTTTTCACTTCTGCGTACAGAATGTTGATATTCTTCCAATACAGCATTAAGGCATATTTCGGAAGAATCTTCTTCAACAGTTATTGTATTTAAGTTTTCTGGAGAAGTATCAGAGTTTCGTTTGTTTATTTTTATGACATATTCTTTGTTGTCGATAATAGCAGTATATTCATTCATAATTTGTCCTTTGTAATAGTAGAATTAGGGCTAACCATTGAAATGGTCTGGATTAATTTTTACTTTAATACCATCAGAAGTATCAAGCAATACCTGGCTTCTCTGCAATTCCAACTCCACTTTTTCTTTCGTCTCTGCTATTTCATCTATAGTTGCCTGTGTAGCTTCATTTGGATTATCTCCACCGGATTTCAAAGCCCTCTGGTAGAGGTAATTCATCTTTTCCCATTTCAATAGGTCATTAAATACCTTATAACTTCTGATATTCAACAAAGCGTCCTGCAAGGACAGTGTATGTGCTTTCCCTCTGGCTGTATATCTGATTTCGAGATAAGAGGAAAGCACCGGATTCAGATGGATAGATACGGTATCATCCTTTAACAGCTTGTCTTCCCCTCTCTCTCCGTTGATCTGGAGGATGCCGGAATTGCAAAGAACCATAAGCACGCCCATCAGATCACCGACTGTTTCCAGACGAAGTCCGGCTGTATCACTGCCATTGAGAGCGTTATAACTAACTCCGAGTGCGGCTGCAATCTTCTCTAACTGAGGAGGCTGTGGCTGCATTTTGTTTGTTTCGTATTTTCGGATTGAAACTGGATGGATGCCAGTCAGTTCAGCCAACCGATCTTGTGTAATGCCAATCTGTTTTCTGCAATATTTTATTTTTTCTCCAATGGTCATTATGATCATCCTCCATGTATCGAGATGGCTACATTATATCACGCTTAAAAATTTTTTTCTACAGGCATTTTAAAATACTTGACAATAGCGAAGACGCTACATATAATGAGAATATAAAAAGTAGCGAATGCGCTATAATAAGAAAAGGAGGGATGTCAGATGACAGAGAACAACAAGATTTATATTACTGCAAGTGAACTCGCAGATATGCTGGGTGTATCTGTAGGTCATGCTTACAAGCTCATCCGTAAGCTGAATCAGGAATTGGAAAAAGACGGATTCCTGGTGATTGCAGGAAAAGTTCCCAGAAGATATTTTGAAAAACGTTGGTATGGCTATAGTGCATAGGAGGAATGTAAATGAAAGCAGAAAAAGACAAGAAAACAGGAAAATGGTTAATTCAGTATCGTTATACAGATTGGCAGGGCAAACGCCGAAAATCTACGAAAAGAGGCTTTGCTACAAAAAGAGAAGCGGAGGAATGGCTGAGAAATTTTCTTATTACACAAAATGCAGACTTCGATATGAAGTTTGAGGAATTTTGGAAAATGTATTGTTCAGATATGGGGACTCGTTTAAGAGAACACACCATGAGAACCAAAACGTATATTGTGGAGTTGAAGATTCTTCCGTATTTCGGAAATAAGCGGGTAAATGATATTACAGCGGCAGATATTCGTAAATGGCAGAATGAACTGATCGAAATGGGATATTCATCCACTTATCTGAAAACAATCAATAATCAGTTGAGTGCAATCTTTAATTATGCGGTTCGATATTACGATCTGAAAAGTAATCCCTGTGCAAAAGCAGGAAGTATGGGTAAGAGCAAGGCAGAAGAAATGGATTTCTGGACAGGAGAGGAATTTAGGAAGTTTATCGACAGTGTTATGAATAAAAGGCTTTCTTATATGGCATTTATGACCTTGTACTGGACGGGAATGCGTTTGGGAGAACTTCTGGCTCTGAATCCGAAAGATGTGGATTTGGAAAAGAGAACAATTTCTATCACAAAATCTTATCAGCGTCTTGGTAAGAAAGATGTGATTACTCCACCAAAGACACCGAAGAGCAAGAGCGTGATTACCATTCCGGAGTTTCTGGCTGCAGATATCAAAGATTATATGGACAGTTTATATGATTTGCAGGAGAACGACAGGTTGTTTCCCATTACAAAATATTATCTGGAGCATGAAATGCAGCGAGGAATTAAAGAAAGTGGCGTAAAACGGATAAGAGTACACGATTTGAGGCGTTCCCATGCAAGTATGCTGATTGAATTGGGCTTTTCACCGCTGGAGATTGCAAATCGGCTCGGACATGAAAAGGTGGAAACAACGCTGAACACTTATGCACATCTTTATCCGAACAAGCAGACAAAACTTGCTGACAGATTAGACAGTGAATATAAGGAGGCTTTGTAATGAGTGGATTAGATAAGAATAGAAAACGTAACCAGACGGTTTGTTTTCGCATGACACCGGAGGAACGTAGAGGATTGGAGGCTCGGATAACGGTGAGTGGGTTGCCAAAAGGAAAATATTTTATCCAGTCGCTTCTTCATCAGGAAATCAAGATTGCGGTTGGCAAGTATCAGAGTGACCGATTAAGTCTTGAGATACGGCGATTGTGGGAACGGCTGGATAGTCTGGAAACGGAAGAGTTATATGAGGTATTGGCAGACTGCCGGGAACTGATGAAACAGATCATAAAAATTACAGATAATTCTTGTTCGGTCAAATGGACAGCAAGCGATTTTAAAACAGAGGTATTGGAAGATGAAAAATAAAAGCCTTTAAATGTCGGCAAACACTTAAAGGCGGAGACTTGGTAGAAAATCCAAATCAATTACTAAAGATATTCTACCAAAGTCTCCAAGGTCTTTCAACAGAAAATGGAGAAAAAATGGAAGAACAAAAGTGCGTATTGAAAATTATTAAAATGTCAGATGTGCAGTTACAGGAAATAGAGTGGTTATGGTACCCATTTATTCCTTATGGAAAACTAACAATCATTCAGGGAGACCCCGGCGATGGAAAGACAACATTAGTGCTGAATATAGCGGCTAAATTGTCGAAAGGAGAAGGCTTGGATGAAAATATGCAGATAGCAGAACCTATCAACATTATTTACCAGACTGCTGAGGATGGATTGGCAGATACAGTAAAACCACGATTGGAGCTTGCCGGAGCAGACTGTGAAAAAATTATGGTCATTGATGAAAGTGATAAATCTTTATCCATGATAGATGAACGTCTGGAAGAGGCTATCGTAAAGACCGGAGCAAGACTGCTGATTTTAGATCCGATACAGGCTTATCTCGGTGGTGGAATGGATATGAATCGGGCAAACGAAGCAAGAGATATGACAAAAAAGTTGGGAGCGTTAGCAGAGAAAACGAAGTGTGCAATTATCCTTATCGGTCATATGAATAAAGCAGCTGGAAACAAAGTAGCTTACAGGGGTATGGGTTCCATTGATTTCTTTGCAGTAGCACGAAGTGTTCTGTTGGTCGGCAGAATAGAAGGAGAAGCCAATACAAGAGCAGTTGTTCAGATAAAAAATAATCTGGCAGCATTTGGACATGCCAAGGCATTTGAGTTATCTGAAAGCGGATTTCAGTGGCTTGGGGATTATGAAATTACAGTAGATGAAGTTCTCGGCGGTATTGCTCCAAAGGCAAATAAAATGGAACAGGCCAAGAAGATTCTCAGGGAATTGGCGGAAACACAAAATGCAGTACAGAGCAATGAGGTGTTTGAACTGGCAGAAGAACATGGAATTTCGAAAAGAACAATGGAAAATGCAAAGAAAGAATTGGGAATCAAGGCGAAGAAAATCAATAATGCCTGGTACTGGGAACTGGATAAAATAGGTCTTTAATATGAGAAGAACGCAACAATGCAGAGTATCTATAAAAAGCAGTCTTTTCTTTGGCAAGGTTGCAAATGGTATAGAGATTGCATTGTTGCGGTGTTGATGGAGGGTGGAAATGAAAAATGTACAGATAACATACGAGTTATTTCTTGAACTGATTAAATATCACTTGCTGGAATCAGATGCAGATACAGAAAAAATCAAGAAGGAGCTTACCAATAAAATAGATGCATTGGTCATGCGGGAATTATATTCAAAATATAAAACAGCACCTACGGAGGAAGAAAAGGAAAAAGCCAGAAAAGAATATCTGGACAGACGAGGCGTGCCGGACAGTTTCCGATGGTGATTGTTCCTTGGGTGATAAAACAGGAGCGTGACACGCTCACTGTAATGAGCGATTAAGGAAATAATGAAGATTGATAGCCGGATGGCGGTTGACTAAAAATGAAAAAGAAACAGGTCGGATACGACCATAAATAATGTATTTTATGAGACTGTGCTACGGAAGACAAGTCCTCGGCGTTTGAGAGCGAAATACACCCTTTGCACAAATCTGAAGATTTATGACAAAAGGTATTTCGCCCTCCGGGGGTAACTGCCAAGAAAATCTCATCAATTTAAATGCTGACGCATTTGGAAATCCATGCGGAAACGCACAGAAAATCCGTAGACGGTATCCTAAGATACACTCACAAAGGAGGCGGTGAATATAGCGAGGAGGCATTCCTTTATCAGACAATATAAGTTAGATGATGTTTGTGGAAGATGTGATTATGTTGGTAATCCAGACCGGCAGGAACATTTATACGCAACGTATTCCACAGTAGAGCCAGAATTTTGGAAAGAGCTTGCGGAGCAGAACCAATATGATTTCAAGCGAAGCGGTTCAAAAGGAAATTGTATTGAAGCAAGAGAACTGGTCATTGCACTGCCGGAAAGTTTTCAAGAATATGATCGGAACTTGTTATTACAGTTGTTTGCAGAACAGTTTCGAAGCACTTATGGAGTGCAGTGTACGGCTGCTTTGCATCATAATAAAAAGAAAACAAATTACCATATTCATTTGATTTACAGTGAACGAAAGGTTTTGGAGAAGAAAGAGATAAAGCGAGCCAGCCGGAATATGTTTTACGATGAAAAAGGGAAGCATGTTCGAACAAAGAAGGAAATTCTGGATGAAAGCGGAAATATTAGACCCGGCTGTTATATTGTTCCGAAAGGTGAAATTTATGAAAAGACTTTCTTTGACAGCAAGGAAGAAATCTTTAAACATTCATCTTTTTTAAAAGATGTAAAGCAGATGTATACGGATTTGATGAATCAGTTGGTGAAAGATGAAGCAGAAAAACTAAGTGTCTTTGAACCAGATGGACCATATCTGGCAACGAAGAAGATTGGAAAGAACAATCCAAAGGCGGAAGAAATTCAGGCTGATAATGAAGCAAGGAAGGAGTGGAATCGAACAGTAGATGAAGCTCTTGTTGTGGGCGTTCCCTCTGATGAGATTGCAGAAGTCAAACAGAAAAATATCAGTCTGCCGGTAAAAAAATCTATTCAAAAAGAAGGTCAAAAGCCTGGATTACTGAGAGCAATTTTGCAAAAAGCGGTTGCTGTTCTTTTGGAAAAGATTAGGATGGCTGCAGCTCCTGAGAAACCAGAATTAAAAGTTGATATGGAAATATTTAAGCAGATGCAGAAAGTGCGAAGGAAACTTTTAGGAATCCGAAAATCAATTCGAGAGATTGATGATCAGATTCAGAAGAAGCAGAAACGTCTGGTTGAATTGACTGGTCTATCCGGCACATTTCGTCTGAAAGAGAAAAAAGAGTTGATGAATTCCATCACAGATCTGATTTCAGAAAGAACAAAGCAAAGTTCATTATTGAAAGAAACAGTGACCGAGGCTGGTTATCGCAGCGTTGACAGTTTTATGAGGGCGTTTAATAAATCGCAGATGTTGGTTGAGGAATATTTAAAAACTCAGGGCGGTATCGAAAATGGCAATAAAAGCTCTCAGCAAACACAGCAGAAGAAGCAAAGTGTACTTGATAAGCTTCATCAATATGATGAGGAAGCGAAACGGAGTAAAAGCTCCTGCAAACGCAGGGAAAACGTACCGAAAAAGGGCATGGAAGTTGAATGATAATTACAGGAAGTGAGGACAAAAATATGCAGGAATTAATAAAGAGAATTCATGAAAACGGAATTGATTATGTGTTGGTGGGTGATTACTATGTTCCAGAATTAAAAATGCAAGAAGAAAAAAGAAGTATCGGGCATTATGGCAGATTGCACAGAGAGTATCTGAGACAAGTAAAGCCAATAGTGTTTAATGAGCTGATTTTATCCGGACAGTTGTGGACGTATCTGGCTGATCTGAATGAGCAGGCAACGGAACGCAGAAATGTGATGATGAAGCAGTTCATGGAAAAAGAAGGTGTGACGGAGGATTTAAAGAAAAAAGACAGGTACGAATGGGTACGGAGAATGAATGGGATACGGAGCAGAGTGGATGAAATTATTATGAAGGAAATGATCTACGCATAACAGAATTGTGAAATAACGAAACCCTGGATGACAGAATAAAACTGTTAATCCAGGGTTATTTGTTGTTGGATAATCCATTAAATATTGTATTGAAATCGGTATGGAAAATTTCTGCCAATGCAATAAGTTCGCTGATTTTAATATTGTAGGTGCCGGCCTCTATTTGAGAGTAGATACTGCGTGTGGTTGGAAGGTTGCGTAATTGTAATTGAGCAACGACCTGTTCTTGAGTAAGATTAGCTGCATTTCTTAAATTTCGTAGATTGTTTCCGAGAGAAATATCATTAATTTGTCGTAGCTTTTGCTCCATAAAATCTATACCTTTCATCAATATCATTGTACCTGTATTGATTTTACTTTAAAAAATTCTTATAATTGCAATGTATAGCTTGCAATTATAAGGAATAGAGATATGAATAAAAAATGTATATGGGTATTATGTGTAATGGCGGTATTGATTATTACAATGGAGTATTTTATAAAGCCGAATTCTGAGGAAGATGTACCAATGGCTTCAGACGTTGTTAGCAGTGTAAGTATGAATCGAGATTAATATCTTACAGTGGTAGCTAATCGAGATAATATTGAAGATAAAGAAGAGTTTGCAAAATTATTGATTGAGATGTGTAAGGAAAATTCATTTCATACAATTAAATTTTCTACAGACAGAGGATATGCGACCAGTGTCGATATGAGGGTATATCTTTTTCAAGACAAAATAGAAGGACATGAGCCAGTAATGATAGTGAAATATGAACCTATTGAATACGGAAAAGGGTATGATATTGTGCATAATCCAGACCAGTTTAAATTGACTATTGATGGAAAAACATATGAATAAGCGTATTAAGAAGGATGTAAAAGAATCAAATTTGATGTATAATATCTTTAATATTGTCTGAAAAATGTTTTTGATTAAGTAATCGAAAATGGAATTGAGTAGTGGTATTACCATCATGGAAGAAAGACAGAATTTTATAATTTTGGTTGAAAAGTTATTGTACCGAAGGGGAAAGAAAAATGGCAAAAAACGTATATGATAAATTTGGATTTGATAGAGATGGCTATAACCGTGATGGGTATGATCGAATGGGTTACAATAGAGAAGGCTATGACCGTCAAGGATATAATAAACAGGGTGTGAATAAAAATGGCATTAATAAATTATCGGGAAGAGATAAAGATGGTTATGATGCAGAAGGTTTTAACGAAGAAGGCTATGGCCGAGATGGCTATAATCGAGAAGGTTATGACAAAGAAGGTTTTAACCGAGAAGGGATAGATGCGGAAGGTTATGATCGAGAAGGTTTTAACATAGAAGGTTACAATCGAGATGGCTACAATCGTGCAGGATATGATGCAGAAGGTTACGGTCGAGATGGCTATAGTAAAGAAGGCTATGATCGAGATGGGTTTAATCGAGACGGATTTGATATTGAAGGATATACACGAGATGGATTTGATGTATATGGATTTGATAGAAATGGTTATGATAAAGATGGTTTTAATTTGAATGGTATTTCTGAAGATGGTTACAATATTCTTGGTTATGGTATTGATGGCTTTGATCGAGATGGTGTAAGCGTAGACGGATATACTAAGAATCTGTTTGATGAGTCTGGTTTTCATATTTATACCGGATTTAATTTGCATGGCTTTGACAAAGACGGCTTTAACATTAATGGTTTTGATATAGATGGTTATGATCGGGAGGGATACCATAGTGTAACTGGGTACAATCATTCAGGTTATGATCGAGAAGGTTACAATCGTGCGGGATATAATGCAGAAGGCTATGATCGAGATGGTTATAACCGAAATGGGTATGATATCAAAGGCTATGACCGAGATGGTTATAATGAAAATGGCTATGATGAGGATGGTTACAACAAAGCCGGTTATGATTATAGGGGCTATGATGCCAGTGGTTATGATGAGGAAGGAAATCTTGACCCAGCAAGAAAGAAAATTATAGAAAAAGCTGAAATGGATCCGAAACAGGATATGCTGGAAGCTGCTTATTTCAAAAAATGCGTTGCTCAGATCAAAGGATATTATAAAGATAAACTTAGAGAAGATGTTTTGAAAGATTACGAACCATTTTCAAGAACATACATAGACCGTTGGGGATTTGTGCAAACAGATTGGGTTTATCCTGACACAAGAAATGCTGAGTATGAAGTTGATAGAAAAGTAAAAAAGGTATTAAAAGAACCCTATTTCTGTCATATTGATTATAAAGATGATTGTGAGTTATACATAGGAAGGCAAGCAATTCATGGTTGGGTAACAGACTGGGCTGATAAGAGGGCATCCCTTTATCATCAATATGAAATGTATATCGGAGATAAGAAAACAGGATTAAACTTTGTGAGAGATATACATATTGTTAATTCTGCTTATAAAGGATACGAAGATAAATATAATCGAGGCGGCGGACAGAAAAAAGAAATTTTAAAGTTTACAGATACACATCTTGCTAAAATTATCGCAGCAAATCAGCAGAATAAAAGAATACACGATATTGTTGAATCTATTCAGCAAAATCAGTATAACATTATCACTTCTGATAAAGATAGGAATATTTTAGTTCTTGGTTGTGCTGGTTCTGGAAAAACGATGATTTTAATGCACAAAATCCGTTATATGAGATATAACAATCCAGATATTCGTATGGATGATATCATGGTTATTTCTCCAACGGATATTTTAGGAAGAGAAAGCAAGGAATTATCTAAGTTACTTCAAATAGAAAAAGTACAACAGTTTACAACAGCATCTTTTTATGAGGCGTGTTGTAAGCAATATTTTGATGCAATGGGAATTAGCTATGAGCCATTTGCAGTTATAGATGATGGTACAGTCATTGAGGATTATTATGACGAAGGGTATCTTTGGGATTTATTGGAGGATGTAAACGATAATTTCAACTCGAATACAAAAGGAAAACAATTTTTCAATACGGAGCAAAATACTATCACGAATATGATGGATAAGCATATAGCGTTGCTTGGTGGTAAAAAAGATTTTGCAAATGAAATGTATAAATTGTATACAAGTTCAGCAAAAGAGATTAGTCAGTGTGGAAAAAAAGATATTGAAAGATTGATTAGGCAAATTGATAATGCAATTCGTGAAAGAGAATTGTATGAACTGACAAAAGATTTGGTTTGTTTTTTACAAGAAAGAAAATGCTTTACTAAAGAAAAATCTAATAGAATGTTATCAAAAGAAGAACTTTCAAGAGGCTTTTACTATACGAGAAAAGCATGTTCTGAAATGGATTATGACGAATTTTCCAGAGTCCGGTATTTCAAATCTATTACGCTGGAAGGTGCAGTTCCAATGTTGCAGTTATTGCAACTATATAGAAACGAAGCAATGGATAAAGAAGATGCTTATAAACTCTTAACAGAATGGAATAATATTTCTGAAGAAGAAGCGGAAGAATATTGTAAATATATTGATTGGCAATTAGCCAGAATTGAACGTCTGGAAAATAAAAGAGAAGTTTTACAGTATCTTCTGGATAATAAAATGGTAATTGAACGTTCAATAGAAAACAAAAATCTTCAATACGATACTTCATTTGAAAAATTGTTACAACTGTTTGCTAAAACAGAAGAATTATTGGAGAAGGTAGGATATACGCCATTTTCATATTTTGAAGAATATGAGAAGATTGAGCGAAAGAGAAAACGCTTGGCAGAACAAAGAGGAGCAAAAGGAAAATACCAGTATTTGTTCGATGGAATTTTATCAATGCTTGGCGTGACATTTGTAACAGATAAGGAAATAGAGGTACCACTGACAAAAGCATTTGAAATGACATATATTTTGCATCAACTTTTTGGTACTTGTGATGGAAATAGAAAGTATATGTATATTGATGAATTTCAAGATTTTTCACCGGTTGAATTAAGAATGGTTAGAACAATGTACCCGTCTGCAGTTCTGAATGTTTTTGGAGATGTCAACCAGTGTATTAACTGTAAAGGTATTATGCAGTTAGATGATATTCCAGAAGAAATATATTCTGATAAGTATGAAATAAAAGAGAACTATCGTAATGCAAGAGAGATTACCACTTATGTGAAAGACAATTTGAACATTGCAATGGAACCTTACGGTTTAGAGGGCATACAAAAAACAGTTGAAGAAATACCTGAAATTACAGTTGCCGATGATGATCGAGTTGCGGTTATTGTAGAAGATGATAGTATGATTTCAGCAGATATCAGAGAAAAAATGGAATTGAATTTCTATTCAGATAGTAAGGAAATTTTGCGAGGAATATATAATGTTATTCCGGTGACAATGACAAAGGGGTTGGAATTTGAAAAAGTTATTGTTGTTCAGCGTGGGATGGATAAAAATCAGTTTTATGTTGCATGTACCAGAGCAATCAGTGAATTATATGTAGTATCAGATAATTATCAGGATATGTATGATTCAGATGATTATAAGGAAACACGTGATGAAAAAGTTGAAAACGTGATCGTTATAGAGAATAAAGATGAACAGAAAATGAGTGATTCAAGCGAAGGTACGTTGGAAGTTCTTGAAAATACAGCGGATATTCAGCAGTATAAATTAGTACCATACAATGGAAAACTGAAAAAGATAACTGGTATGAAGCATGTACCAACAATGCATATTTCTATCAATTCTACTAATGGAGAAAAGAAGATTCCGGTATGTTACCTGGTTGACAAACAATGTGCATATATCCCAGAAACTACATATAAAAAATACGAAAATGAGCTTAATAGTTATTTCTCGGGTGAAAGCAATGATAAATTTGTTATGCCTTCATTGACAGAAGAACAGGAAACAGATGCTGCAGAAAAAGAATCAGTTCGTGAATTAGAAGTATATGTATCAGCTAATACCAGTACAGTAAATTTATTAGATAAATTTGAAGGATTGGGTACGGATGCTCCATACGAAAGATTAGTTATTAAAAATGCGATGAGAATATACAAAGGAAGTCAATCAGAAGTGATTAGCCTGGTAGTAGAGCGTAGTAAAAATCATGATTATGAAGGCGATATTACGTTTACGAAATTCAAACAAGGATATACATTAAAGTTAAAAACATTTATAGATAATCAAATATCTAAAAGTGATTTTGTAGCATATAAAAATTCAGGAAAAATGTTCCGGTTTTCTAAACCATACCTTTTACGAGCACAAAATAGCAGGAATCGTAGTGGATATGGATGGGAGTGGGACTGGTCTACACCATATGCTCCATTAGTAACCGAAGGAACTTTGTATGGAGAAACGACGGACTATGTGTTTGTAGGAGCTTATATCGGCTACAGGTAGTTATATTTATGAAATTTTCTCAAGTTTCTATAAATGTGAAGTAATTTGTAAGTTAATGAATTTGTGCCAACACTGTTGACACAAATTGCAATGGTAGAAGGAACACTGTAGATTGTGTTACTGAAAGAGGTGGTTTGATGAAAGATGAAATCAGTTCTGCTGGGAATCTTATAAAAATTATAGAGGATTCAAGAAACAATGCATTAAAAAGGGTAAATGAAGAACTTATCCAAATGTATTGGAAGGTTGGTGAATATTTAAGCAAAGAAGCTGAAAGTGCAGCTTTTGGGGATGCTTATATTGATTCTGTTGTTAAAGAGATTCAGGAGGCTTTTCCGGGCATCAAAGGATTCAACAGACGCGGTCTATACAGAATGAAAAAATTTTATGAGACTTACTGCGATGATGAATTTGTGACAACACTGTTGACACAAATTAGTTGGAGTAATCATCTTGCTATTATGTCCAAAGCAAAAACTGCGGAAGAAAGACATTTCTATATAACCCTTTGTATAAAAGAAGCTTATTCAGCCAGAGAGTTGGATAGACAGATTAACAGCGGATATTATGAGAGGTATATGCTTTCTAAGGAAAAACTCTTGCCGGAACCGATAAAAGGTTTGAAAGAAAATCCGTTCTTAGATTCGTATGTTATCGAATTTTTGGATTTACCTAAAAATTTTAAGGAATCTGATTTGCGAAAAGGTCTTATCCAGAATATGAAAGAGTTTATTCTGGAAGTAGGCAAGGATTTTACATTCATTGGTGAAGAATATCGAGTACAGGTCGGTGTTGAAGATTTCCGAATTGATTTGTTGTTTTTCCATAGAGGACTCCAGTGTCTGGTTGCCTTCGAATTGAAGATTGGAAAATTCAAACCGGAATACATTTCTAAAATGGATTTCTACTTGGAGGCATTGGATCGTCAGAAGAAGAAAGAGAATGAGAACCCAAGCGTGGGAATGATTCTTTGTGCTTCTAAGGATGATGAAGTGGTAGAATATGCAATGAGCAGAACATTATCTCCGATGATGGTTGCGGAATATAAATTACAATTGCCGGATAAAGCGGTATTGCAGAAAAAACTGCAGGAATTGGTAAATATGCCACTGATTGAAGAATAATTTTCGGTGTTTTGCGTGAGTTTAATTTGAGTACATTTTTGATGACAGTCAAAATAAACGTAGCAGATTTGAATAATACGGACACAAAAAATAGCTAACAAGCTACAAAAACAGCATGATTAAACTTCCTTGAGTCGAGTTTGAATAAACAAAAATGCTTAGCAAACCAAGCGTTTTGATATGCTCCCCATATGGTAGACAATGGAAATATCCAAAAATCTATCATATGAGGAGCATATTTTTATGTCTATGAAACAGTATAGTAAGGAGTTGAAACTTGAGCTCGTAAAGAAACACCTTGAGGATGGAATCTCTTATTGGAAATTAGGTAAAGAGTATGGAATTGAGGCTAGTATCATCCGCAGGTGGGGGCATAAATACGAAACATTTGGAGAAGACGGTCTAGAAAAGCAAAATGCTGATTTATGTAATTACTCTGCAGAATTTAAGAAGATTGTTCTTGAATATCTTGGAGGTAATATAACGAGTCAGGATTTAGCTGCAAAATACAAAATTCATGCACCAAGTACTGTTCGTACATGGATTAAGCAGTATAATAACCATGAAGATTTAACAAATTCCAGAAAAGAAGGTGTATATCTCATGGCAAAAAACGGTGCTAGAAAAAATACAACCCTTGAAGAAAGAATAAACATTGTCGAAGAATGCATAAACACGGGATGTAATTATGCTTCTACAGCGAATAAATATGGTTGCTCCTACGGACAAGTTTATGCATGGGTTAGAAAATATAAAGATAAAGGAATCGAAGGATTATATGATCGACGAGGTAAGAACAAAGCGATTTCTCAATTATCAGATATTGAGAAGTTGAAAGCTGAAAACCGACTACTAAAAGCTCAAACACAGCAGCAACAAATGGAGATTGATTTCTAAAAAAAATTCGACGAAATAGAGAGGAGGTGAACCTGACCAAGACACGCAATACAACAAAATACCTTGCAATCAAAGAATTATCTGATGAAAATAAGACATACTCCATATCGGCGTTATGCGAGTTTGCTGGAAATAATTTATCAGTAAAAGTAATGCAGTAGAGAACAAGGTAGAAAATGGCTTGTTCCCTACTTTACAATAATATATAATTGAGGAGAGAAAGAAAAATCAGGACATTATAATTAGTAGCAAATTATAAATCAAATGTTCTTTCGGATAGGGGGGGAAATCATTGACAAAGATTATCCATTGTGCAGATCTGCATTTAGACTCTCCTATGGAGACTCACATGACAGAGGAACAAGCATCGATAAGAAATACTGAGATAATTCATACGTTTCTCAGACTGACTGAATATGCAGCTAAAAATGATGTACGAGCTGTCATTATTGCGGGCGATATGTTTGACGGTGAACGTATAAAGATTCGAACTGTAGATGAAATTTTGGATGCTATACGACGGACACCAAATGTAGATTATCTATATCTTGCTGGTAATCACGATGGGGCTACATACGCGTTTGCTGATCATGATATGCCAGACAACCTGAAAATATTTGGCAAGGAATGGAAAACTTATAAATATGATAGCGTGGCGATATCTGGAGTTGAGATTTGTGAAGCAAACTCACAGTCCCTTTATTTGCAGGTTCCACATGAAAATGGTGTGGCCAATATCGTTACTCTGCATGGACAGGCAGGAGTAGTTTCAGGTGTAGACCAAGTCAATATTTCTAAACTTAAGAATAAAGGAATTGACTATTTGGCATTGGGGCATATACATACTTATGCTGAGCAAACATTGGATGGTAAAGGTATCTATTGCTATTCTGGTTGCTTGGAAGGCCGTGGTTTTGATGAGTGTGGACCGAAAGGTTTTGTACTGCTTACCGTAGATTCAGACCGGATCCAGCATGAATTTGTGCCTTTTTCTCGTCGGCAACTGCACCGAATTTTGGTCGATATTACAGGACTGACAAAAAATTCTGAGATTGGACAAAAAATGAAAAGAGCTGCGCAGAACATTTCTTCAGATGATATGGTCGAGTTTGTTCTTTCAGGTGGGATAGACCCTATGGCCAATATTGCGTTATCATATTTACAGAATCTTGCAAAAAGCAACTTTTTCTTTGTTAAGGTTAAGGATGAAACCCGTATGACTATCACCCCGGAGGACTACAAGAATGATATCTCACTGAAGGGAGAATTTATTCGTTTAACATTATCCAGTGATGCGAGCGAAGAGGATAAGGCAGCCATTATCCGCGCGGGTATGCAGGCATTGATGGGAGAGGAGATTACGCTATGAAATTGATCAGATGTCATATTGAAAACTTCGGCGTACTGTCTGATTTTGATTTTGCCTTTGATGATGGGTTGACAATAATCTGTCAAGGTAACGGTTTTGGTAAGAGTACCTTTGCTGCTTTTATCAAAGCTATGTTCTATGGATTCCCTCGTACAGGTGCACGGAATATCGTAGAAAATGAACGCAAGCGCTATGATCCGTGGCAGGGTGGAAAGTATGGTGGCTATCTGGAGTTTAAAATACAGGACACCAGCTACCGCGTTACTCGTTATTTTGGTAAGACGGCTGCGAAAGATACCTTTTCTTTGTTAGATTTGAGCAGCCGGCGACCAAGTGAAGTATATTCGGAAAAACTTGGGGAAGAGCTGTTCCGATTGGATGCGGATTCTTTTGCCCGTAGTACCTATGTTCCGCAGTTATCTGCAAGTGACGTAGAAGCAACAACGTCAATTCGAACAAAACTGAGTAATTTGGTAGAGGATACCAATGATCTTAGCAATTATGATACCGCTGAGAAAAAACTGCGCGACTATCGAACAAAATTCCGCGCATATCGTGGTAATGGGGGAATTATCAATGAAGTACGCGATAAACACCTTACTCTTGAAAACCAGAAAGATCAAGCTGAACAGCAAAAACCGCGACTGCAGGATATTGTAGAAGAAATCGAACAATTGAATAGAGAGAAAACAGCCAAAACTGAGGACGTAAGCGTCTTGCGTGAGAAAATTCGACGGGCATCGCATCAAAAAGCACGGCAAGTTACTCAAAGACATTTAGGGGAATTGCGTACAGATATCAGCAAGAATCAGCAATATTTGCACGAGATGGATAAGAATTATCCTGCAGGGTATCCGACTCCAGAGGAAATCAAGACGCAACGCGAGAATCTGAGTGTGATTCAGCAGGAGAGGCAACGCCTGCAGGCATTAAAGTTTAACAATGCAGACAGGGAGATAGTCGATAGAGAACAGCAGTGGTTTGCAGATAATGATAAGGTAGTATCGGATATTGATCATTGTGATCAAGACTGTAAGGAACTGGGAGAAGTTTCCGCAAAGGTGACGGCCCAGATGCTGCCGGAAGAATTGGAACGGCTTAAAATATTGTCTGAGCGCTTTAAATCTTCTCTCCCTACGGAAGAAGAGCTGCAAAAATATATGGATATTGCAGATGAGTTAAGCGATGCACAGCATCGGCAAGCCGATTTTTCGATACCTGTTGAAAATCAGAAATGTCTTGCCCGGCTTAAAGAGTTATTCGGTTCTGGGATGCCGAGTGATAGTGTTTTGGATGCCTGCGAACAGGCTCAGCATGATCGTGATGTACTGAAACAAAGCCGTGCTGTACATGGTTTTCCCGAAAGCGAACAACAACAATACGAGGCGCTGAAACGTACCTTTGCATCGTGTGTGCCTACGGAAGATGAAATTCGAGATAAGCAAAAGGATAGTCGCCGAATCGCAGAACTTATTACCAGGAAAAATACGCAAACAACCATCGTGCAGCAGGAGCGTGTAAGTGAAACTCCGCCAGCATTAAAAATGCCCTTGCTTTGCGGTGGTGCAGGGGTAGTATTTCTGATTGTTGGTATTGTTGGCTTGGTACTGAATTTCTTGATTCCCGGCACTATCCTTCTCGTTATTGGTTTTGGGGCTTTATTTGCTTCATTTTGGCTGCATACTCAATCTGCAATTAAAAATCAAAAACAAGGCACGACTTCGGTCATTAAAGCAAGTGCAATTTCTGATGCAGAAAATCAAGAGCTTTACGATTTGCAGCATGCCTTGAACGATTTTCTGTTACGCTTTTACGAGAATGCAGCGGAGCCGGACAACAAACTGGTGCAACTGCTTATTGACGTAAAAACTTACACAGAGTTAAATGAAAAGAAGAAGACTGTAGAGAGCGAGTTGAAGGAAATTGATGCAGAGATTGAAGGGAAGAATCAGGATATTCGGTCACTGTTTGACCAATATTTTCCTCATACCGAATACCGGGATGACTTTGTAAAAGAGTTGCGTGAAAGCTGTAGCCGATATCAGACTTTAATGGCAGAGAGCAAAGCGGTAACGGAAAAGCGTGAAGCGTTGAATAAAAAGATAAATAGTTGTCGTGAACAAATTGTTTCCGTTCTACATACATATTATCCTGTTATTCTGCCTGATGACTTGCGGCAAGGGATTCGTGAACTGAGTAGTGAGGTTAGGGATTATCGAGAACTTACAGCTAAGAAACAAGCGATGTTGGAGGGCAACGCAGAATATCAAGCGCGTGCGAATGCATTGACGGAGGAGATTCGCAGAATTTTGCTTTCTTACAATGCGCTGGATCAGACCTTGCCATATAATATCTGTCTGCAAAATCTTCGGAAACGGTTTGATGGGTATAGAGAAGCAACCGAACGCCTTGCTCGCTATACGCAAGATTTTGAAAGCACTTCGTCCCGAAAAATGCAAGCCAATGCGTTGGTGGAACAGTTCTTGGCAAAATATCAACTTTCGGGAGATACCCCGGAGAACCTGCTTGACCATGCAGATGAGGATGTACATAGCAGAGAATCTACCGAGAAAGCCCTTGCCGAAGCTCAGAGAAAACTGATAACTTTTATGGAAGAAAATCCTGATGTTGAAAACGATACAGCTGATGCAGATGCGAGTATTCCGAATATGGAAGAATTGCAGATATCTGAAAAAAACATCCAAGAACAAATTGATAATATTGATGAAAAACTGCGCAATCTACGTCAGGAGCGTGATAGCATTCGTCGTTTAGTCGAGAACATCCCTGTATGGGAAGATCGTATGGCACGATTAAAGATTGAAGAGGAGAATGCAGAAAAAAAAATGTGCTCTTACCGAACAGACAATGTTCTTATTGAACCGAGCTAAGGATAATCTTGCCAATAGTTATATAGGTAAAGTTGAACGTGGTTTTAAGTATTATTCTGATACTCTTATGGAAAAAGGAATTGGTAAGGTGATGGTCGATAACAACTTGCATTTACATATTGACGAGAAAGGTGCGGCTCGTGAGGTAGGCAGTTTCAGTGCTGGTATGATAGATTGTATCGTACTATGTATGAGATTAGCCCTTGTGGATGCACTGTTTGGCGAGGAAAAACCGTTTTTGATTCTTGATGATCCGTTTGTAAATTTGGACGATAAACACACGAAACGCGCACGAGAAATGTTGGACAAGATTGCACAAGATCATCAGGTAATATATTTGGTTTGCAACTCAAGCCGACAATAATACTTACTTATGGTAAGTTCTATCAAAGCCACATTCAAATTCAATTAGAATGTGGCTTTCATCACAGCATAAGTAGATAAGATATTTGTAAAGGATATAGGTATAACACCGAAATAGCTATTTAGTGTGAAAATAGTGTCAATATTACAGAAAGGGGAAGCTTCAAGATTGAAAAACATGAAAATAGATGCCAATGGAACAGAAATCAGAGTGATGGGCGATGTTGTTAATGAAGATGCTTACATTTCACTCACTGATATTGCAAAATATAAAAATCCAGACAATGCTTTTATCGTGGTAGCAAACTGGATGCGTAATCATTCTACGATTTCATTTTTGGGCTTGTGGGAACAAATTCACAATCCTAATTTTAAACCTATCGAATTCGATAGGTTTAAAGCGGAATCAGGAGATAATGCTTTTACATTGACACCGCAACAATGGATAAAAGCAACGGATGCAATCGGCATCGTATCAAAATCGGGACGATATGGCGGTACTTATGCTCATACGAATTCATGTTTAGAAATGTTGATGGAGCGATTATCTCAGAGATGTGGTAAGATGAACAGGTACTGATTATTGAGGATTAACGAGTGTCTGGATGGAAATCCGGAAGATTATTTAAAGTATAAACTATAACGCAATAGCGGCATAGCTATTTGCCATGTAATCACATGATAAAGATGAGAGGGATACAGTATGGGATTAAGTTATTTGACAAGATATAATCTTTTTATGGAAAGTGGAGATTCAATAGAAAGTGATGATGGAATAGTACGCTTTAGGAATTACTTATCAGTTAAGAATATGTATTATGATTCTGCAAGACTCATACGGGGCTTTGAAGACATTATTAATAATGAGGAAAGAATGCCTCAAATGGAAGAATATCAAGGAATCTTTGATCGTAATGCAAACGAAGTCCAAGATTTATTGTTCGTGCAGAGAATAACAAATCAAATACAGCAACAAATGAGTAAAAAAATGGAAAAAGAACAGTCTTCTTCCAACTCATTTAAAACATACTTTAGATACTTGTTAAAGGCTATTGCAGATTATCAAGAAGAAGTTATAGAAACCAATTTTATTGGGCTTTCGGACAATGAGATTATTCGTACCGCGAGAAAGCAAACCTTTTTGTCATACGCATATTACGACAAGGGGTTAACTCAAGCTTTGTTTTACTATTTTTGGCTTCGCTCTGGCTTTTTATATGTTAATTGGATGTGGGATGGAGCAAATAATCACAGTTCCGCCACCAAGAAGAAATTGGAATATGCTTTAAAAGATAGCAATCAGTTTTTGTTCCTGAGAACGACGAATAGTGAGTTACGAATTCGAGGTAATAATAACAGCATTCGCCAATGGTGTGCTTGGGAAATCGGAAATTTCTACACAAAGCATAAAGAAGAAAAATATTACACAAGTTTTTATGATAAAACAGAACCTCGAAACGATATCTTAGATACATTTAGGCCAATGAGAGAAGTAGTTCTAGGAGAGATACGATGAAAATATTATTTCGTACAATGAGATATAACTGGCGTTACATATTTTCTAAAAGTAACAAAATCGCAGTAGCCCTATTTTCTGTTTGGGGGTTTGTTACATTAGTTACACCTACAGATATTATGTTAAATTGTATTGATAATGTAGTTCTGCGAATAATTGTAGCCGTGCTTATTTTGATGGTAATCTATTTTGCTATAGTAATAGGGGTCACGATTTATACGAAGCAAAGAAAACAAGTGAAAATTTTTGATCTTCACTCAAATCATTCGTTGTTTGTGGAATATGGGGATTTATTTAATAGCGGAGATCCAAATGAAGAGAAGAACATTGCTTTTGCTGGGAATCGATGTTTCGACACGATTGTGGATGATGATTTAATAGGGTCAAAAAAAATTCACGGTATGGCACTTAAACGAATATATGAGCAAGGCAATAGGGATTCAGATACAGTCTCGAATGAGATACAAAACAATTTGTCATTGCATGGATATAAGTATATAGATCTCAAACCAAAAGAAAAACGAAGTGGAAACTTGCG
Organism: Ruminococcus sp. AM26-12LB; assembly: GCF_003480785.1. Classification (NCBI taxonomy): domain Bacteria; kingdom Bacillati; phylum Bacillota; class Clostridia; order Eubacteriales; family Oscillospiraceae; genus Ruminococcus; species Ruminococcus sp. AM26-12LB. The sequence goes on from NZ_QUJX01000001.1 coordinate 76,590, forward strand.
TCGATATGATGTCGGATCGGTTGCTGAAATAAATGGTCTCAACAATGAACAGTATTTTATCTTGGGGCTAACATATTTTGACAATGAATTAAGAGCCCATGTCGAAAAGATAGACTATATAAAAGCTATAGCTTCTTTAGTAAAGTATATTTCAGAACGCTCTCAAGGGTTTTCTACATATATGCCTGTAATTGGGACGGGAGGGGCTGATGCAGGCAGTGTAAATGACTTAGTTGTCTATATTGTTAAAACAATTGAGCTTTTTAAGGATGAAATAGATTGCGATATACATATTGTTGTAAGTGATAAAGAAGAAAAATTAGGTTTGATGAACCTGAAAATGTTATAGGGAGGAATCACACGTGAACAGAACAGGTACATATGTTGCCTTTGACGGGCAGGGATCGACAGATCCTACAGAAAGCGATATTCATTATTTTAACTTGCTGAAGGCATGGAATAAATCTGGAAGTATAGATTTTAGGTTTACTAATTCACATGAAAAAACTTATCAGGTACGTGATAGCTCATCAAAAGCAACGCTTTTTAACAGATTAGAAACTAGATTATCAGCGAGTAAGAATTTTCTTCTGATTATATCGGATAAGACAAATTATGACAGAGGAATTCTTAATTGGGAAATTGAAAAGGCCGTTGATTATTATGAGTTGCCAATCATAATAGCATATCCAGGGTATTCTAAGATTGGCGCACCTTCAGAATTGAATAGCATGTGGACAAAATCTTTGGCGGAACGAATAAAAAATGAAAGGGCACATTGTATACATATACCGTTTAAAAAAGAACCGATATTTGACGCGATTAATCAGTTTTCTGTTGTTAATTCAAAGTATCCTAAGGGAGGCGCTTTGGGGTGTTACTCAGAGGAAGCGTATAAAAGCTGGGGTATTGTTTAGCAACGTGAAAACGAGCTTCGGCTTATATGCTATTCTGGGTACAGCAGCTTTGTAACCACATTAATAAGATACAAAACCGTATCAAAATGATGCGGTTTTGAAACACAATAACAATAAAGTAACATGAAAAATGAAAGATTCAGCATTCCGGTATAAACACGTGATAGAGACAAATGGAGTCGAATTATAAAAAGAAGAGACCGGATATGAAGATCCATCTTTTTGCGATCTGATGTGGAAAATCTGGAGAAGAATCATTGGGTCCGGCAGAAGTATTGAAGCTTCATGAGGTTTCAGTAAAAGAATTCCAGACGCTTGTGGCAACAGGGGAAGTGAAGCATGTTGCAGGCCTTGCAGCGTGGGCACGCTGGATGAGCAGAGAAGACGAAAAATAATGGAATATCATGGACTGGTGTCTTATAACACGGACAAATATCAGGAAGATCATGTATCCTGGTGGGACTGTGTCGATGTGATCTCTTCCAGCGGATATTATCCGATTGATCAATGGGAGCAGGAACTGGATCGTATCGAAAAAACAGTCTTAAAATATAAGAAACCATTTTTCTTTGCCGAAGTGGGATGTATGTCGCGAGAAGGTTCCGGGATGATTCCGAATAACTGGGGATTGCAAGGAGAACTTCGCCTGGAAGAACAGTGTGAATGGTATCGTGCAATGTTTGAGGCCTGTAAGAAACGACCATGGCTTCGTGGCTTTGCTTTATGGGAGTGGGCACCAAAGCTGCCTTCTGCGTCCGAGGCATGGAAGGACGACAGTTATGAAATATGTGAGAAACCGGTGCAGGTGATAATAAAGAGATTCTATGAGCATGAGGCAGGAACCTCATTAATGTAATATTTGTAAAGGAAAAAGAACAGTCTGTTTTGATGGGATTAATTTCTGTCATGACAGACTGTTTTTTCTATTCCATTATCAATAGTTGATTTGCGGAAAACATCGAAATATATGTGTCGTGAGGAGAAGTTTATGCTGTATATAATACTATTAGTTGAGCTATATGGGCATATGTCAAAAATATTATTGACATATGCCTTTTATAGAGCTATTATATAAGAAAAGCAAGAAAGGAGCAGTTTATGCCGAGACCAGTAAAATGCAGAAAAGTTTGCCATTTCCCCAATGTTTTAGAATTCTTTCCGGCAGATGATACTGAGAAAAAAACACCTATTGTTTTGACGGTAGATGAGTATGAAACCATCCGTCTTTTGGACAAGAAAGGTTATAGTCAGGAGCAGTGCGCAGCATCTATGCAAGTCGCAAGAACAACCGTTCAACGAATTTATGAGATTGCCAGGAAGAAAATAGCAGATGCACTCATTGATGGATATCCGCTTAAAATTGAAGGTGGAGATTTCAAAATCTGTGATGGTCAGAGCAGTAACTGTGGGCTTGGAGGATGTTACAAGCAGGAGCTTCATCAAAAATATGCAGCGGAAAAAGGAGAAGGTATCATGAGAATAGCAGTAACGTATGAAAATGGACAGATTTTTCAGCACTTTGGACACACAGAGACATTTAAGATTTACGATGTAGAGGAAGGAAAAGTAGTACATTCAGAAGTAGTAGATACGAATGGAAGCGGACATGGCGCATTGGCAGGAGTTCTTAAAGCATTGAATGCAGATGTTTTGATCTGTGGCGGAATCGGAGGCGGCGCACAGACAGCGTTAGCGGCAGCCGGCATTAAGCTTTTCGGAGGAGTTTCCGGAGATGCGGATGAAGCAGTAGAAGCGTTTATCAATGAAACACTCGATTATAATCCGGATGTGAAGTGTTCTCATCATGAGCACAGCCACGGGGAAGGACATACATGTGGCGACCATGGATGTGGAAGCCATAGCTGTCATTAAGAAAAATAGCAAAAAATAATAATACAAAAGAATGTGTCAAGGTAATGGAGAAAGACAGCTGTTGACTTTTGCTTTTTAGCGTGCTAAAATCGGGAGTGTAGAAAAACAAAGACGTTTTGCAGTCACTATTGCAAAGCGTCTTTTTATTTTATCAGCAGTGATAAAGAGTGTGCGGTAAACAGATAATACAGAAAAGGAAGAATGCTCTATGAAAGAATTGTTATTTTTGCTTGTATTGTTTGTTTCTAATGTTATTCAAGCTATCACAGGGTTTGCCGGTACGGTATTGGCGATGCCGCCCTCCGTTTATTTGCTTGGACTGGATCATGCAAAGGTGGTCCTGAATGTTATGGCCTGGCTGTCCGGACTGATGATCGCAGTGACCGGATATCGACATATAAACTGGAAAGAATTGCTTAAGATGTCTGCGGTCATGTTGGTTGGAATGTTTGCAGGGATACAGATCTGCCGGATCGTGAAATCTGAAAATATTCTTCTGACAATATATGGAATCATAATCGTCGTAGTTGCATTAAAGAATCTGTGCATCCATACAGAGAAAAAACTTCCGGATCTCATTTTGTGGATAGTTCTGATCCTGGCAGGGATAATTCATGGTATGTTTGTATCAGGAGGGGCGTTACTTGTGATCTATGCAACACAGGTACTGAAAGAAAAAGAAGAATTTCGTGCGACAGTGGCCCCTGTATGGGTGGTGCTGAATTTTTTTCTGATGGTTACCCAGTTCAGGAGCGGCCTGGTTGGAACGGCAGATATTCGACTGATCTGTATCAGTATCCTGCCATTACTTATAGCTACATGGTTAGGTAAAAAGCTGGTATGTAAAGTATCTCAGAAGGTATTTCTGAATCTGACTTATATACTGCTTCTGATATCTGGAGTATCTTTGATCGTCTGATGCAGTTGATCACAGGAAGCTGCGGTGGAGAAAGGTGTATAAATATGGCAGTAACATTGCGTGAGATCATAAAACAGGTACAGCATCTGGAGATGAAGCTGGTAGCAGGTGAGACAGGACTGGATCATGAAGTGTCATGGACGCATATGGTAGACAGCGACACGATTTCTGCATTTCTGCAGGGACAGGAACTTACCTTTACAACAGGGTTGGGACTGAATGAAAATCTGACTCTTCTTCGTCTGGTAAAGGAAGTATGGCGAAACAAAGCCAGTGGGATCGTGATCAATACAGGGCCTTATATCAGTGAGATCGGACAGGATGTTATTGATTTTGCAAATGAAAAGGGATTCCCGGTATTTGAAGTACCGTGGAAGGTTCGAATGGCTGAAATCATGCGGATCATATGTTTTGCAATAACAAAAGAGCAGCAGAACGCAATTGAGGTTGCGACGGCACTGAACAATGCCTTTTTATGTCCGTCCCAGGAAGAATTGTATGTTTCGGCACTGATGAGAAAAGGGTATTTTACAGACAGTGCATATACGGTTGTGAATGTGTGTGTTCTGGAAGACAATGATCGTGTAACAGGAACAAGGCTAGAGCAGATTTTATCTAAACTGAGCAGTCATATCCGCTGTAATTATAATGGGATTTTGTGTTGTGCCCAGGATAAGCAGATTCTTCTGGTTTTGTGTGATTATTCTGATGAAGCATGCAGAAAAACTACAGAGAGGATTTTTCAGATACTATGCAGGATGGTATGTCAGAAGGAACAGATTTTTGTAAGTGTAAGTAAGCAGATTTCCGGGATCAGGCAGATTTATAAGAGCTATCAGTTTGCGGAAAAAATGTCTGATCTATTATGTGTCTGTCAGGTTCCGGGCGAGCAAAGCACAGATGGCGGAAAGATTATTTTTTACAAAGATCTTGGGATTTACAGGGTACTGCTCACACTTACAGATAAGGAAGCAATAAAAGAATATCTGGCAGATACAGTAGCTCCATTGTATGAATATGATGAGATGAACCACTCAGATCTGGTCAGAGTACTTCAGTGCTACCTGGCTAACGACTGCAGTGTCAAAAGTGCGTCACAGGAATTGATCGTACATCGAAATACAATTAATTATAAGATTGGAAAGGCCGCTGAGATACTTGGAAAAAATCTTTCTGATTTTGATGTGCGTTTTCAGCTGAGGCTGGGTTTCCTGTTATATCAGATGAATGAAATGTAAAAGGAAAATGCGGCAGCAGAATAATAACGATTGTGCTGCAGCACAAAAATAATTGGATAGATGTCTATTGCAGACAGCCAGTGTCGAGAGTAATATATGACTCAGATAAGACAAAGGCGTCTGGTTCACAAATGAATGTGGGCCGGGCGCTTTTCTTATTCTACAACAAATAATAAGTTTGTTTACCGCAAAAATGAACAATATTTAAAACTGAATTACAGATAAAGAGGAGGAAGTTATTATGAGTTTAACAGGAAAAGAAGTAGCACAGATGCACAAAGATTATGTGATGCAGTCATGGGCAAGATCAGGAGCAGATACTTTACCGGTAGAAAGAGCTGAGGGAATTTATTTTTACGATTATGATGGAAAAAAATATGCAGATATGGCTTCGCTTCTGGTGTGTTCCAACCTCGGACATGAGCTTCCGGAGATCGTTGAAGCGATCAAGGAACAGGCTGATAAGATGTGCTTCATGGCACCGGCATATGCATCCGAGCCTAAGAGCATGCTGGCAAAAATGCTTGTAGAAGCAGCAGGAGCAGATACATACAAGAGAGTTTTCTTCACAAATGGTGGAGCAGAATCCAATGAGAATGCTATAAAAATGGCACGTATGGTAACCGGAAGAACCAAGATCTTTTCCTGCTACAGAAGCTATCATGGAGCTACACTTGGAGCATCCAATGCTTCCGGTGACTGGAGAAGATATGCAGCAGAGATCGGTGGTGCAAATGGGTTCGTACACTTTATGAACCCTCAGATGTATCGTGACGGATATACAAAAGGAGTTGATGATGCAGAGGTAACGAAAAAATATCTGGATGCGCTGGATCTGCAGCTCAGATATGAAGGCCCCGGAAATGTGGCAGCGATCCTGATGGAGTCTATAGTAGGTGCAAACGGTGTCATTCTTCCTCCAGACGGATATATGGAAGGTGTTCGTGCACTTTGTGACAAATATGGAATCCTTCTGATCTGTGATGAGGTTATGGCAGGATTTTACCGTACAGGAAAAATGTTTGCATTTATGAATTTCGACATGAAACCTGATATCATTACATTTGCAAAAGGTGTTACCTGTGGTTATGTACAGCTGGGCGGATGTATTGTAAGTAAAAAGGTTGCGGAGTATTTTGAGGAAAATGTTCTTCAGTGCGGACTTACTTACAGTGGACATACACTTGCATGTGCGGCTGGTGTAGCAGCAATGAAATATTATAAAGAACACGACATCGAGGGCCATGTAGCCGAGATGCACGAGATCGTTGCTCCGTTTATGGATGAGATGGTAAAGAAGCATAAATGTATTGGTGAAGCAAGATGTATCGGTTTGTTCGGTGCACTTGAAGTAGTCAAGAATAAAGAAACCAGAGAACCGATGCAGGAATACGGCGTACCCGGACCGGTAATGCCGTGGATATTTGCAGAATTAAAAAAACGTGGCTTTGCAACCTTCGGACGTGAGAACTTTATTGAAATCTGTCCGCCACTGATCATCACGAAAGAGGAGCTGGAAGAGTATCTCCCGATCCTTGATGAAGTGCTTACAATGGTCGATGAAAAATTTTGTGACTGATAAAGCAGGAGGTAGCCTATGAACTGGGATTATCTACAGCCGGTAAAAATTCATTTCGGCAAAGGCAGAGTAAAAGAAATCAAAGAAATAGCCAGAGAGCTTGGCTGCGAAAGAGGCCTTCTGGTGGCAGGACCGTTTTTCTTTAAAAGCGGTCTTGCCGAAAAGGTCATAAAAGAGTCAGAAGGAATGATCGTTGCTTCTTTTGGAGATGTTTCTCCAAACCCGGACGTTGCAGAGGTAGATGCCTGTGCGGAAGTGATCCGGCAGAAAAATATCGGATTTGTGGTAGCACTGGGTGGAGGCAGTCCCATGGATTGTGCCAAAGCAGCTGCCAGTGTAGCTCTGACTTCGGATTCCATCCGTAAGTATCATGGAACCGGAGTAGCAATGCCGGAGAAACATCTTCCACTGATCGCAGTTCCTACGACTGCAGGAACAGGAAGTGAAGTGACCTGTGTATCAGTTCTTTCGGATCATGCAAATGGAAAAAAAGCGCCGATCGTATCAGAGGGATTTTATCCGGCAGCAGCTATCATTGATCCGGAACTTACTTATACAATGCCACCGCAGGTTACGGCAGGAACAGGAATTGATGTTCTTTCCCATGCGATCGAAGGCTATTGGAGCAAAGGTCATCAGCCGATCTGTGATGTACTTGCGATGCATGCAGCAGAACTGGTATTTAAATATGTTTACAGAGCATACAGGAAGCCCGATGATGAGGAAGCAAGGGAGAAAATGTGCGAAGCATCTTTGATTGCAGGATTGGCGTTTACTTTACCGAAAACCACTTCGTCCCATGCGTGTTCATTTCCATTGACCAATATTTATCACATCCCGCATGGCGAGGCGTGTGGCCTGACCCTGGATTATTTTATAAGAATCAATGCAAAAGGCGAAGGTGGTGAACGTGTAGAGGAATTTGCCAGAAGGATTGGATTCAAAGATGCAGAAGAGATGGCGGATGCAGTTCTTGAATTAAAGAAAAAAATGGGATTGCGGTGTGATCTGAAAGATCTGGAGCTTGATGATGATCAGATTGCGGAGCTGGTTCGCATCAGCAGACACCCGAACCTTTATAACAATCCGGTGGAGATCACAGATGAGATGCTGGATGAGATGTATCGATATCTGGCCGGAAAGTGAAAGATTTTGATTGAATATTGAAAAAAATAATGATAATATAAAGAGAGACGATGGAGTCCGGATACTTTGGTATCTGGGCTCTTTTTGTATTTATGGATGGGAGATGAAGGATTATGAAACTGATCACAGCAATCGTAAGACCTGAGAAAGTGATGGACGTCATCAAAGCACTGGAGCAGGAAGGATATTTTGCTTTTTCAAAATGGGCAATTTCAGGAAGAGGTAAGGAAAAAGGAATTCAGGTAGGGGATGTCCTTTATCAGGAAATGGCAAAAAACATGCTGTATATTACTGTTGGGGACAAAGAAAAAGATGAGGTTGTAGATATTATCATTAACAGTGCAAAGAGTGGGCAGTATGGACATTATGGTGATGGAAAAATTTTTGTTTCCGATATCAGTGAGGCATATACGATCAGTGAAGAAACCAGAGAAGAAGATGATGAATGATATGATTGATGAAGCAGGAGGATATATATGGGTGAAAGAAATAAAAGAACAAAATTAAAAAAATCCATGGGACCTGGTTCGATCTGGGCAGTTGCAGTCGGTTCCATCATTGGATGGGGATGTTTTATACAGGGTGGTCTCTGGACAGAACGTGCAGGTGGACCGCTCCCGCTGTTTCTGGGATTTCTGGCAGGCGGTCTTTTAATGATCGTGGTAGGTTACAGCTATTCTTATATGATCGCAAAATTCCCGGTAGCGGGTGGTGAATTTGCCTATGCATATAAAGGCTTTGGAAGAACTGCTTCGTACATATGCGGATGGATGCTGTCGCTTGGATATCTGTCTATTGTAGCTTTAAATGCAACGGCACTTCCGGTATTGGCATCCTATATTTTTCCTGGAGTCTTTAACAGAGGTTACCTGTATACAATTGCAGGATATGATGTATATATGGGTGAAGTCGGATTATCCCTGTTCTTTATCATACTTTTCGGGATCATGAATTACAAAGGTGCGAAATCTGTAGGAAATCTTCAGCTTGCGATGGTCCTTATCATGTGTGCAGCGGTTGTTGTATCAGTCATTGGTGTGATCGCAACAGGACATTTTGATGCTTCAAACTTGCAGCCGGCATACGGAGCCGAAGGCAAGTCTCTTGGAAGCGGTTTTGTATCTATCCTGGCATTGGCTCCGTTCCTTTATGTAGGATTTGACTGTATTCCACAGGCGGCAGAAGAATATGATTTTCCACCACAGAAGTGCAAAATGCTGATCATTTCAGCATTGATCGTAGGTGCTTTGATCTATGGTGCAATGGCACTGGTGACAGATTGTGTTGTTCCCTGGCAGCAGGTTCTGACTATGACAGATGCGAATGGAACTCTTGTAAAATGGCATACAGGTGCAGTTCTTGATCTTGCAATGGGAAAAGTTGGTGTGTGCTTTGTGGCACTGGCAGTGTGTATGGGGATTTTTACCGGTATGAACGGATTCTTTATGACATCCAGCCGTCTTTTATTTGGTATGGCAAGAGCAAAAATGCTTCCGTCAGCTTTTGAAAAGGTTCATCCGGAGCATAAAACTCCGTCCATATGTGTTGGGTTTACCATGATCATCTGCTGTATCTGCCCATTTTTCGGCAGAGAAGTGATCGGCTGGGTTGTAGATATGTGTTCCGTAGGTACTGCGTTCGGATATTTCTTTACCTGTGCAGGTGCTTATATTCTTCTGAAAAAATATGGCGATGATACAGATACAAATAAAATCCATCCGGCAGTAGCAATGGGCGGCTGCGTGATCTCTGTTGTAATATTGCTGCTCCTGATCGTGCCCGGTTCTCCAGCATTCATGGCTCCACAGTCCTTTGCAGCACTGATCGTGTGGGTGTTGATGGGAGTTACCTTCTATTTTGTTTCAAAGAAAAATTTTGCGAAAGTCACTAAGAGGGAAATGGATTATCTGATTCTTGGAAATGTACAGGTAGTTCGAGGACTGAGAAAAGGAAAAGATCAGGGAAGAGTTGTACAGGGAAATATTGTGGCTGATCAGAGTAATAAATCTTAAAAGGTAATAAAACGGCTGCAGGCCTATAATACTTTCAGGGTAACAGAAAAACTTCCATTCAAAAAATGGGAGTTTTTCTGTTACCGGAGTATCATATTTGAAAGGTGTGATTTATAAAGTATCTTGACAGAGGTACCGATCCTGTTATACTATTAAAACTGATAAAGGGGAGTAACCTACGTTTGGAAATCTGCGTTTGCAGTGTCGTCAGTACGGTGGAAACATCCGGCGCTGCAGGGAAATGGTGAGACTTTTATTGCATTTTTTGTTGTGCAATAAGGGTTTCTTTTTTTATATCCTTTTATCAAAAAAATCCTTTATTGCATAAAAAAATTACAGTTGGTGAATATTTGCAAAAAAGGAGGCAAAGGGAATGAAAGAAATTTATCAGCAGACAGCAGAAGAAGTTCTCGAGCGTGTGGAAAGCAGGGAATCAGGGCTTACCGATGAACAGGTCAGACGGTCCAGAGAGAAGTGCGGATGGAATGAGCTTGCAGAAGGAAAGAAAAAAAGTATTTTGCAGATCTTCTTTGAACAGTATAAGGATTTTCTGGTGCTGATCCTGATCGCATCGGCAGTGATATCCGGTATGTTTGGAGATGTGGAAAGTGCAGCAGTTATCGTGATCGTTATTACGATCAATGCGATTTTGGGAACTGTGCAGACAGTAAAGGCTGAGCAGTCCCTGCAGAGCTTAAAGAAGCTTTCCGGACCGGAGGCAAAGGTATTACGTGATGGTGTGGCGGTACAGCTCCCGGCAAGAGAACTGGTTGTAGGAGATGTGATCCTTCTTGAAGCAGGTGATATGATCCCGGCCGATGGAAGATTGATTGAAAATGCAAGCCTTAAGGTCGATGAAAGTGCCCTTACCGGAGAAAGTCTTGCGGTTGAAAAGAGTATGGACATTATTTTGGAGGAAGCACCGCTTGGTGATCGGACAAATATGCTGTTTTCCGGAAGCTTTGTCACATATGGGCGTGGCAGAGCGGTTGTAACGAATGTAGGAATGCAGACAGAGGTTGGAAAGATTGCGGGACTTCTGAAATCGACTTCGGAAAAACAGACGCCACTTCAGGCGAATCTGGATGATTTTGGAAAGAAGCTTTCCATTCTGATCCTGATATTTTGCGGAATTCTGTTTGCGATCAGTGTATTCCGCGGTGAGAAGATCAGCAGTGCATTTATGTTTGCAGTAGCACTTGCAGTCGCAGCGATTCCGGAAGCTTTAAGCTCCATCGTGACGATCGTCCTTTCTTTCGGAACACAGAAGATGGCAAAGGAGCACGCGATCATTCGTAAGCTTCAGGCTGTGGAAGGTCTTGGAAGCGTATCTGTTATCTGTTCGGATAAGACCGGAACACTCACACAGAATAAAATGACAGTAGAAGATTATTATATTGATGGAAAAAGAATCACAGCAGATGCAATTGATGTAGCAGATCCGGCGCAGAGATGTCTTTTGGACTACAGCATTTTATGTAATGATTCAACAAATGAAAATGGAGTGGAGATCGGAGATCCGACGGAAACGGCATTGATCAATCTGGGCAGCCGGTACGGAATCGAGGCTGCTGGTGTAAGAAAGCTTTATCCAAGGGAAGGAGAGCTTCCCTTTGACAGTGACCGTAAGATGATGTCAACACTTCACAGAATTGATGATGAAAACCGGATGATCGTAAAAGGTGCGGTTGACCGGCTTCTGGAGCTGACAGACAGGATCTGGACAAAGGACGGAGTTCGAGAAATCACAGAAGCAGATAAAGAAAAGATCCGGCGCCAGAATCAGGAATTTTCAATGGAAGGGTTACGGGTACTGGCATTTACCTATCGTGAAATTCCGGAGAAGCATGTATTGACGACAGAAGATGAGAATCATCTGGTATTTCTTGGCTTGATCGCTATGATGGATCCGCCGAGGGAAGAATCAAAGGCTGCAGTTGCAGAATGTATAAAAGCGGGGATCCGGCCGGTCATGATCACGGGAGATCATAAGATCACAGCAGCGGCAATCGCAAAAAGGATCGGGATCCTACATGATCTGTCAGAGGCCTGCGAAGGTGCTGATATTGAAAATATGAGTGATGAGCAGCTGAAGGAATTTGTCCCGAATATTTCTGTGTATGCAAGAGTGTCACCGGAGCACAAGATCCGTATTGTCCGTGCATGGCAGGAGAAGGGGATGATCGTGGCAATGACCGGAGACGGTGTGAATGATGCTCCGGCATTGAAGCAGGCAGACATTGGTGTTGCAATGGGAGTGACCGGAACCGAGGTCGCAAAGGATGCCGCAGCAATGGTGCTTACAGATGATAATTTTGCAACAATTGTAAAAGCAGTGGAAAACGGACGAAATTTATATCAGAATATCAAGTATGCGATCCAGTTTCTTCTGTCAGGAAACTTTGGTGCGATCCTGGCAGTTCTTTGTGCATCCCTTGCAGGACTTCCGGTTCCTTTTGCACCGGTACATCTGCTGTTTATCAATCTTTTGACAGACAGTCTTCCGGCGATCGCGTTAGGCGTGGAGCCGCACAGCAGTGAGGTGATGAATGAGAAACCAAGATCAGCAGACGAGTTAATACTGACAAAGGATTTTCTTGGTAAAATCGGTCTGGAAGGACTGGTGATCGGTATGATGACGATGATCGGATTTTTGACAGGATATCATCAGAATGGTGCACTGCTTGGCAGTACTTATGCCTTCGGAACACTTTGTCTGGCACGTCTGTTCCATGGATTCAACTGCAAATCGGATCATCCGGTTATCTTTACAAAACGTTTCTTTAATAATAAATGGCTTCAGGGAGCATTTGTACTTGGGGCAGTACTTATTACCGTTGTACTGACGGTTCCGGGATTTCATCTCCTGTTTAAAGTAGAGACGCTGGATCTGATGCAGCTTGGCTGTGTATATCTGTATGCGTTTGCAAGTCTTCCGATCATTCAGCTGCTTAAATGGATACGCATGAAATTAAGAAAAAGAGGAGAATGATAGTGGATATAAGTAAAATATCTGTAAAAAAAATCCGAGAGCTTATTGTGTTTACAGCATTTCTTGTGGTTGCCCTGTGGAAGTTTGATGTGGTGCTCGATGTGCTGAAAGAAATATGGGGAATCGCATTTCCTTTTGTACTTGGCGGAGCGATCGCATTTGTGACCAACGTGCCAATGAGCTTTTTGGAAAAGAAAATTTTTGGAAGGGTAAAAAAAGAAAATAAGATAGGTGCAAAACTGGCAAGACCGATAAGTCTGTTCCTTACGATCGTATTTGCGGTTGGCGTGATCGTACTGGTGATGTTTGGTGTGATCCCGCAGCTTACGCGGACAATGGGAACTCTGATGATGAGTATCGCTGATTTTATTCCGCAGATGCAAAGCTGGATCCGGGAATTCTCCCATAATAACCAGGAAATCATGAAGCTGGTAGATCAGGTACAGTTTAATCCGGATCAGGCGATCAAGTGGGGGATAAGCCTTCTTGGAAACGGTGCAGGAAATATGATGAATACCACAATGTCAGCAGTGGGTTCCATAGTCAGTGGATTGGCAACCTTTTTTATTGCTTTTTCATTTGCCTGCTATGTCCTTTTTCAGAAGGAGAAGCTGCATGTGCAGATCCGAAAAGTATTTTTTGCTTTTCTCCCAAAGAAAAAGGCAGATGCTTTTCTTAAAGTCTGTTCTCTGACTTATCGGACATTTGCAAATTTTCTTGCAGGCCAGTGTCTGGAAGCTGTGATCCTCGGCTGTATGTTTGTTGTGATACTGAGTATTTTGAGGATGCCATATGCACTTTTGATCGGAGTTTTGATTGCGTTTACCGCATTGATTCCGATTTTCGGGGCCTTCATCGGGTGTGCGGTGGGAAGCTTTTTGATCTTTATGGTAAATCCGAAACAGGCAATTTTATTTATTATAGTATTTCTGGTGCTGCAGCAGATCGAGGGAAATCTGATCTATCCTCATGTTGTGGGTGAATCCGTAGGACTTCCGTCGATCTGGGTTCTTGCAGCAGTTACGATCGGCGGAAACCTTATGGGAATTGTAGGTATGCTTGTTTTCATTCCGCTGCTTTCCGTATTCTATACTATCTTTCGGGAATTCATATATCTGCGCCTGAAAAAAAAGCATATCAAACAGGTGACAAAGACAGAAATAGAGGAATATACGGCGGAGGAAATTGTAAATAGTGACATATCAGAGGGGAAATGATATGATGGACTTGTATTGGGATAGTTAAGAAAAATCTTATATTTAAGGGGGAGTTACTATGTGGTTTGTGTTTGCCTTGCTGTCTGCTGTATTTGCGGCACTGACCTCCATACTGGCCAAGATAGGTATTGCCGGTGTTAATTCGAATCTTGCAACAGCGATTCGAACGATAGTGGTGCTAGTTATGGCTTGGGGAATGGTTTTCCTCACAAATACCCAGGGCGGGATCGCAGCGATCAGCAAAAAAAGCTGGCTGTTTCTGACCCTTTCAGGTCTGGCAACGGGTGCTTCGTGGTTATGCTATTATCGTGCCCTGCAGATAGGCGATGCATCCAAGGTTGTGCCGATAGACAAGCTGAGTGTTGTGATCACACTGGTACTGGCATTTGTTTTTTTGCATGAGAAATTCACAGCAAAATCGATGATGGGATGTATTTTGATCGGTGTGGGAACATTATTGATGGTTTTGTAAAAAGGCATAAGAAAACTATATACAAAAGGAGAGTGTTATGAAAACACGAAAGAAAATTTCAGCAAGGCTGCTGGCGATCATGCTTATTGCTGCATTGCTACTTCCTCTTGCATGGAATGTCCCGGTGGAAGCAGCCGAGACAAAACAGATCGATGTTTTGTTCAGCCATGATACACATTCGCATTTGAACAGCTTTTCAACCATCGTAGATGGAGAGCAAAAAGAGGTTGGCGGATTTGCAAGGATCAAAACCCTGATCGATGAAAAGAAGCAGGAAGATCCGGACACCCTGGTGCTGGATGGCGGCGATTTTTCCATGGGAACCCTGATCCAGACCGTATACGAAACGGAGGCGGCAGAGCTTCGGATGCTGGGATATCTGGGGTATGATGTGACGACTCTGGGGAATCATGAATATGATTATCGTTCAAAGGGACTGGCAAATATGCTGGAGGCTGCGAAGACTTCTGGTGAGACAGTGCCGGCACTGGTAGTGTGCAACGTGGACTGGGACAGCATGGAGCAGGATGGATTAAGCGATGGTCAGAAGCAGATCCGGTCGGCATTTGAAGCCTACGGTGTGAAGGATTATGTAGTAGTTCAAAAAGGAGATGTAAAGGCTGCAGTAGTCGGTGTGTTCGGTAAGGATGCCCTGGAATGTGCACCGACCTGTGAATTAAAGTTCAAGGATCCGGTTGAGGCCGTAAAACAGACGGTAGAAGAGATCCGAAAAAATGAAAAAGTGGATATGATCGCTTGTGTGTCCCATGGAGGAACCTGGGAGGATGAGAACAAATCGGAGGATGAGATCCTTGCAAAAGAGGTGCCGGATATCGACTTGATCATCAGCGGACATACGCACTCAGAGCTGAAAGAGGCAATTCAGCATGGGAACACATATATCGTATCCTGCGGCGAATACGGAAGAAATCTGGGATCACTTTCCATGACACAGAAACAGGACGGACGGTGGGAGCTGACATCCTATGAGCTGATCCCTGTTTCTGAGGATGTAAAACCGGACCAGGCGACACAGGAACAGATCGATGCCCTGATGGATACGGTAGATAAGAATTATCTTGCCGATTTCGGCTATACAAGGGAAGAGGTTCTTGCTGAAAATGATGTTGAATTCAACAGTCTGGAAGAAATGGGCACGAAGCACGAAGAGTTGAATCTTGGTGATATCATGTCCGATGCATACATATATGCAGTGGAAAATTCCGAGTATTATGATGGTGATCCGGTTGATGTAGCCGTTGTTCCAAGCGGAACCGTGCGGGATACATACACAAAGGGCGATATCACAGTAGAGGATGTTTTTAATTCCTTTTCACTGGGGATCGGAAAGGACGGTGTTGCCGGATATCCGCTGATCAGTGCATACCTGACCGGAAAAGAGCTGAAGCTGGCAGCGGAGGTGGACGCTTCTGTATCGGATTTTATGACAACGGCAAGGTTATATTGCAGTGGATTGAATTTTGCATACAATCCACATCGGATGATCCTGAATAAGGTGACAGATTGTTATCTCACCAGGGCAGACGGAGAGCGGATCGAGATCCAGGATGACAAGCTGTATCATGTTGTGACAGATCTGTATACCGGCCAGATGCTTGGTTCAGTGATGAAAATGTCCTATGGACTGCTGTCTCTTGAACCGAAGGACAGGGATGGAAATCCTATTGAAAATCTGGAAGATCAGGCGATCATGGAAGGTGACAGGGAGTTAAAGGCCTGGGATGCGATCGCAAGATATATGCAGTCCTTTGCGGATACAGACGGCGACGGAATTGCCAATGTGCCGGAATATTATGAGACGACACATGGACGTAAGGTTGTGGAGGACAGCAGAAATATCATTGATTTGGTGAAGCAGCCGAATAAGTTTTCGGCAATGATCGCAGGTATTTGTTTGATCTTTATTGTGATCATTGTGCTTGTGGTATTTCTGATCCGAAGGATGATCCGCAGGATCAAAGTCAGAAAAGGAAAGAGAAATTCAAAATAAATATACGGCTGAGATCGTTAAAGTCCGTAAGTCGACGAAATCCCACGTGTCCTCTTCTCTGAAAAATCTGGAGAGCAGAGGTCTGATCGAAAGGATCCAGAGTGCGGACAATAAGAAGCCTGATGATCCCAAAGACCTGTGCATATATGTGGATCATTGCAATGGGACTTCAGCTTCTGTTTTAGGACAGCAAGCATTAAGTAACCGCCTGACTATGGATCAGACATTGGATGTCCGCAGCGTATTTTGGTACGTCTGCGGACATCTTTTTTGAGATGAATTGCAATTTCTTTTGTAAAATTGTAGAATGAAAGAGCTTATGAAAAAGAGTCATGAAAGAGAGAATCGGGAAATGAATGATAAAATCGCAGTCTGTCTTGGAAAGGGCGGACAGAGAGATATGGCGGAAGCCTTTTGCAGGAGGACCGGAGCGCAGCTTCAGGATAAGCCGGGAGATTTTCTGACGGTGCGGTTTGATTCCAGGGGCGTTTCGCTGTCCGGTTTCGGGCTGACCTATCAGGGGGATTTTGTGGAGACGATGCTTCACAGAGTTACCAGAGGCAGACTTCAGCATGAGATGCTGGTGAAGGCGGTGAAGTCAGATAAGGAGGGAAGGAAGGCCATCGATGCTACGGCAGGAATGGGTGAGGATGCCTTTCTTCTGGCAGCCCAGGGCTATGAGGTGACGCTGTACGAGCAGAATCCGGTGATCGCAGCCCTTCTTAAAGATGCCATTCGCCGTGCCAAGAAAAATATGGATCTGAAAGATATTGCCGGTCGTATGAAGGTGATCGAGGGAAACAGTGTAGAAGGTATGTCAAAGCTTCTTGATCCTGTAGACGTGATCTATCTGGATCCCATGTTTCCGGCAAGACAGAAATCCAGCCTGATCAACAAGAAACTTCAATTGATCCAGAAGCTGGAACCACCGTGTTCCGGGGAAAAGGATCTTTTTGATGCAGCTATCAGAGCAAATCCGGATAAGATCATCGTCAAGCGTCCGCTGAAAAGTGAATGTCTTGCCGGCCGGGAGCCGTCTTATACATTGAAGGGGAAGGCAATACGATATGACTGCTATGTATTATAAAGTCAGACACTATCAATACAAAAATCGAATCGGAAATCTTAAGTCTGAAGCTGTAGGCGTGGTAAGCGGGGAAAAACATTTCCCCATATTTCCTGGAAATATAATTTTTAAGCCACTGACGAAATCCAAACCATTTTCCACGCCACTGTATGCTTATGCAGAGGTGTTCTGGTCAACGATCATTAATGAATATTTTATGCCTGCGCCCAGGTATGAACTGGCCATCTGTGAAGGGTATGAGGCAGTAAATGAAAAATATCTTGACTACGGAACAGCAGTACCCATGGCCTATAAAGAAGGGGAATCCATTTTGAATCTTCTGGAGTTTTTCAGGAAATATCCGGATGAAAAGGTAGATATAGATAATTATGTAAACTATTGCCAGATGTTTTATGATTATAGAGATATTTTTGAAGCTGATTTTTTGCAGAAGCATCAGGAAATAGCGGAACAGCTTGCCATGCAGGTGCTGATCTCTGTCCTGAGGGGAGACCAGAATTATCATTATGAAAATGTAACGTTTCTCTGTGATAAAGATGGCGGGATCATAAGTCTTGCACCTATGATCGATCATGAATTTTCTACGTATTTTATGTTTCCGGACGATATTTCCCGTCATGTATACTGGCTGATGGAATTAAGCAAATCCATCCGCGGATGGGAAGTCCGGCCTGGGGAATATGATAATTTCAAAGATCCGGAAGAACGGAAACTAATGGAAAAAAGTGCCACCTGTATTCATAAAAATCTCCTTTATATAAAAGAACATTATCCGCAGACAACGGAAGAATTTCTGGATAAAGCAGAAAAACTGAAAACAGCATTGACGGAAGCTTCAGAGGATTTTCTGATCCGGGGAAATACGGAATATCCGGACTGTGCGGATTCCAGTGCCTGGCTGATCGGAAAAGCCCGATACAAGGATAAAGATGAAGAGAAAGCCAGCGCTTATGAGGCGGAATTATACGGAAAGGGGAAAAAGATTGATTTCCGGGACGTAAGTATCAGTGCAATAAATGAAATAAAAGCTGTGATCAGTCAGATGGAAGAAGTTTTGAGAAAGAGAGAATAAACAAATGGAACAAACAAAAACAATATTAAAAAAAACCTGGGTGGTGGCAGCGCTTGCCTGCGTCTGCTGTCTTCTCTGGGGGAGTGCGATCCCGCTGATCAAGACAGGATACCGTCTGATGCAGATGGATTCTGCAGATACGGCAAGTCAGATCGTTTTTGCAGGTGTGCGTTTTGCACTGGCAGGAATCCTTGTACTGATCTTTGCATCTTTGCGTGAGCGCAAGGTTCTGCTTCCGGATCGAACTGTTCTGAAATATGCGGTGCCGGTATGTATAGCTCAGACGGTATGTCAGTATTTCTTCTTTTATATAGGTGTGGCACATACCTCCGGTGTAAAAGGCGCTATTATCACAGGTCTTGGGAATTTTATTGCGATCCTGCTGTCCTGCCTTGTTTTTCACAAGGAAAAAATGACCGGGCGAAAGATGCTCGGCTGTATCCTCGGTTTTGCCGGCGTGGTCGTGATCAATCTCATGGGAAATTCTCTGGATGCAGGTTTTAGGCTTACAGGAGAAGGATTTATTCTGATCGCGCAGTTTTCTTACGGAATGTCCACGGTGCTGATCAATATTTTTTCCAGAAAGGTATCTCCGGTGGTACTCAGCGGAACGCAGTTTACCATGGGCGGGATCATTCTGTTCCTGATCGGAAAAGGGATGGGAGGACATTTCGGAGTGGTAAATGCCGCCGGTATCGGGATCATCTTTTATCTGGCAATGGTGTCTGCAGTGGCCTATACACTGTGGTCAGTGCTGCTTGCCTGGAATGATGTATCCAGGGTAGCGATCTTTGGCTTTGTAAATCCTTTGTTCAGTGTGATCCTGTCTGCACTGGTTCTGGGAGAGGTACGTCAGGCATTTAATATGGGAAGTCTCATCGCACTGTTTCTTGTCTGTGTGGGAATTTATGTGGTAAATCAAAAAAAATCTTCATAAGTGGTATTGCAGTTATTGTTCCCAGGCAATATTTTTTGAAGCGTGTTGCTGAGAACGGAGTGAACAGTAACGGTCGCAGAATGAACAGTAACGATGCCGGAGTTTTGAAATTGATTTCAATACGGCATTGTGTTAAAATAGCTCCATAAAAAGTGTGAACATAAAAATCCATGCCGGAATAACTGCAGGATCCGGAAGCAGATCCTGCACCGGACAGTAAGGAGGAAAAATATGGAATTTCAGAAACTGATCGAAGAGAGAAGGACCATCCGTAAATACAGCCCGGAGAGCAGGATCACAAAAGAAGATCTTCTTGCAGTGATCCGGGCCGCTCAGGAAGCACCCAGCTGGAAAAACTCCCAGACCGGAAGATATTATTGTGTAATGTCCGAAGAGATGGTGGAGAAGGTCAGCAGAGAATGTCTGCCGGAAATGAACCAGGCAAAAGCAGAGAATGCCTCCCTGATCGTTACAACCTTTGTACATAACCATGCCGGATTTCAGAAAGACGGAACACCGGATAATGAGCTTGGAAACGGCTGGGGCTGCTATGATCTGGGACTTCAGAACGAGAATCTGATCCTGAAGGCAAAGGAGCTTGGATATGGAACCCTGATCATGGGACTTCGTGCCGGAGACAAGCTCCGTGAGATCCTTTCCATTCCGGAAACAGAAACGGTAATGGCAGTGATCGCCATCGGAAAAGCAGCCGAAGAGCCTGCAAGACCGAAACGTAAAGATGTGGAAGATATTGTGAGATTTTATTAAATAATAGAAGAAATGCCCGGTACATATCAAAATGTTCGGGCATTTTTTAATGGAAATTAAAGAGCAAAATGGTCTAAAAAGGATTGCCTGGAAGAGTGAATTCTGTTATCCTGTAAGAAAACAGCTGTGACAACATGGAAGGGTTTTGAAAAGCAGAGTTTGGGAGAAGCAAAAAAGCAATACAGTAAAAGCAAGGGAGGTTTTTAACCAATATGCAGATCATACATGAAAATGAATACGAAGAAACCATGAAAAATATCGTAATGCCATATCTTCTGTCTCACAGAAGGGAACTTTATGTACCGGGTGCGGATTATCCGTTTCGTAACGAAAGCAAACGGATCACAGGTAAGATCCATATGCTGCAGTATCTGTCTGATATTGATATGCCTAAAGGTGTGGTAGTCATCAGCCACGGATTCACAGAATCAGCAGTAAAATATGATGAAGTGGCCTATTATTTTCTTAAGGAAGGCTATCATGTATATATTCCGGAGCATTGCGGCCATGGCCGCAGCTATCGTCTTACCGCAGACCCGTCTCTGGTCCACATCGATACATGGAGAAGATATATCCGCGATTTTCTGAAAGCATGCCGCTACATAAAGAAAGCACATCCGGATCTGTCACTTAACTTGTATGCACATTCCATGGGTGGTGCCATCGGTGGTATTGCTGCAGCCTGGGAGCCGGACTGGTTTCACAAGGTGATCCTTTCTTCTCCGATGATCCGTCCTCTTACAGATAATGTTCCGTGGCCGGCAGCCACCGGCATAGCTCTGGAGAAATGCATTTTCGGAAAAGATGAGGAATATGTAGCTGGCCGAAAGCCTTACGATGGCAGCGGTTCTTTTGAGACAAGCTCCGCAACATCAAAACCAAGATACGAGCGATACAAAAATCTCCGTGCAGAACATAAGGAGCTCCAGACCTGGTCTCCATCCTACGGCTGGCTCTGGGCTTCTGCGGAAATGAGCTGGTATCTGCGTCTCTACGGATGGAAAAAATATACGGCACCAATGCTGCTCATCCAGGCCCAGACGGAAGATCTGGTGTCTGTTCGTGCCCTGAAAAATTTTGCCGGAAAGATCAATCGCCAGGGAAAAACAAGCTGTGATTATATCCATATGATCGGAACAAAGCATGAGATCTATGGAAGCAGAGGTAAGATCCTGGAGAAATACTGGGGATATATATTTACATTCCTGGACGATACGGAAAATGATATTGATCACAGATAAGTATTTTTACTACAGGTGTATCACATATTTAACAACAGGATTGGCAGCTTTTATTCACTTCCTTTCTTTATCATAGTAAAATTATAAAGCTTTTCTCTTATACATTCGACAAAAAATGTGATATAATCTAACGAATCGTCTTTTTGTACAGACAAACCTACAATCCAAAAAGACAAAATTAAATAAGGGAAGGATTATAGAATGTTATCTGTTATTGAATCAGTGAATGCTGCCGTAAACAATTTTATCTGGGGCGTTCCTGCGATGATCTGTATTATTGGTGTAGGTCTTTATTTAAGTATCCGCACGAATTTTCTCCAGATTCGGAAATTTCCCTATGCCATCAGGGTCACTATCGGACGTATGCTTCGGAAAAGAGAAGCTTCCGATGGAAGTCTGACACCGTTTCAGGCTGTTTGTACGGCGTTAGCTGCTACCGTGGGAACGGGAAATATTGCAGGTGTGGCAGGTGCTATTGCCATCGGAGGACCGGGAGCCGTATTCTGGATGTGGATTTCCGCACTTCTTGGAATGTGTACAAAGTTTTCAGAAGTAACACTTGCGGTACATTTCCGCGAAACCAATGCCAATGGAGATCTGGTTGGAGGACCAATGTATTACATTAAGAATGGTCTAAAAAAACACTGGCACTGGCTGGCATATCTGTTTTCCGCTTTTGGTGTGCTTACTGTTTTCGGAACCGGAAATGCAACCCAGGTTAATACCATTACAACAGCTATTGATTCTGCACTGATCAATTACAATGTGATCGCTGCAGACAATACTTCTACGGTAAACCTTGTTATGGGGATCATCCTTGCGATTCTTGTGGCAATGATCCTGCTTGGCGGAATCAAAAGGATCGGCCAGGTTACAGAAAAGCTGGTACCGTTTATGGCATTGTTTTATATTATTCTTGCCGTCGGTGTAATTATCATCAACTGGAAAAATGTTCCGGGTGTTTTCAGCGCTATCATCAGAGGGGCATTTAATCCGGCATCTGTGACAGGCGGCGTAGTAGGAAGCTTTTTCATGAGTATGAAAAAAGGTGTTTCCAGAGGTATTTTTTCCAATGAGGCAGGTCTTGGTACCGGTTCTATCGCACATGCCTGTGCAGACACCAGAAAACCTGTAAAACAGGGATTTTTCGGGATCTTTGAGGTATTCACGGACACGATCGTGATCTGTACGCTGACAGCGCTTGTCATCCTCTGCAGCGGGGTGCCGGTTGGTTATGGCGCAGCAGCAGGAGCGGAGCTTACCATCAGCGGTTTTACCAGTACATACGGAAACTGGGTTTCCATCTTTACAGCAGTTGCCATGTGCTGCTTCGCATTTTCCACTATCATTGGATGGGGACTTTACGGAGCCAGATGTGCGGAGTTCCTTTTTAAGGAAAAAGCTATCAGACCTTTTATGGTACTGTACTCTCTGGTAGCGATCATCGGCGCAACTGTTGACCTTGGACTTCTCTGGAGTATCGCAGAGACCTTCAACGGTCTGATGGCGATCCCTAACCTGATCGCAGTATTCCTGCTTTCCGGTGTGGTTGTAAAGCTTGTGAAGGAGTACTTCGCCGGAGAAGGAAAGAACGCCTGAAGGAGTTTTTGAAAAAAAAACTTGACTATCAAAACAAACAGAGTTAGAATTGGTTTAACTCATTAAAGAGTTAACACATAACAGAAGTAAATTCCGTGAAGGGAATCAGTAAAGACAGAGGAACCGTCTTCAGAGAGCTGTAACTGGTGTGATGCAGCGGCGGAACTGCCTTGAATATCATCCCTGAGAAGGAAAGCCGAAAGTTTCAGACAAGTAAGTAGGTTTTCACGGGTGCTTCCCGTTACAGAAGTCGCGTATGCCGGTACGTTGCAGAATCGTGCTTGTTTCAATGGAGAAACAGGGTGGTTGCGGAATTTTATATCCGTCCCTGAAAGGGGACGGATTTTTTTTATCCAAAACATTTTAAACCACGCGGTAAGGATCTGAAACCGGAAAAATATACAAAAGGGGAAAGAGTATGAAAGTGTACAAAAAACTCATGAACGCACTTGCAGCAGTAGAAAAAATTGTACTGGTCATTTCCACACTGCTGATCCTTGTGCTGACTGTGGGAAATGTATTTTCCCGTAAGGTCATCCATCGCTCATGGTCTTTTACAGAAGAGCTTGTTGTAGCGGTGTTTGTTCTCATCACACTTTTGGCAGCAGCACTTGCCTGCCGTGAAAAAGGAGGACTGGTAAGTCTGACACTGGTTACGGACCGTCTTCCGAAAAAACTGGAAAAACCATCTGTGATCCTGATCACGGTCCTGAGTATTGTTTTTTCCGCAATTTTATTTAAATATGGAATGGACAAAGTTCTTACACAGCTGGCAAACGGCAAGAGAACTTTCGTATTGAACTGGCCGGAGTGGATCTTCTGGTCCTTCGTGCCGATCGGAGCAGGCTGTATGATCCTTCATTTTATTGAGTACTGCCTGGACTTCTGCCTGAAAAAAGATGATGAAAAGGAGGACAAATAAATGATCAGTGCAATCTTATTTATCTCCTTCTTTGTTTTCCTGATCCTGGGACTTCCCATTGCAATCTGCTTAGGTCTGTCATCTGTATGTGCCATCCTTTATTCCGGTACATCTCTGACGATCGTAGCTACAAATATGTACTCCGGAATCAGTAAATTCCTGCTTCTTGCTATCCCGTTCTTTGTTCTGTCCGGAAACATTATGGCAAAAGCCGGTATTTCCAAACGACTGATCAACTTCGTAGATACCTGCGTAGGACATAAAAAGGGCGGTATCGCCATTGTATGTGTTATCGTAGCCTGCTTCTTCGGAGCGATCTCCGGTTCCGGTCCTGCAACGGTTGCGGCACTTGGAGCAGTTCTGATCCCGGCTATGGTTGAGCAGGGCGGTTTCTCCGCACCGTTTTCCACGGCATTGATGGCAACCTCCAGTTCCATCGCCATTGTCATACCGCCGAGTATCGCATTCGTTGTATACGCTTCTATCACAGGGGTATCTATTGCAGATATGTTTATGGCTGGTATCGTTCCGGGACTTCTGATGGGTGTTGCTCTTGTGATCATCGTTATGATCGAGGCAAAGAAACATAACATTCAGCCATCCCGTGAAAAAGCTTCCGCAAAAGAACGCTGGGATACATTTAAAGATGCATTCTGGGGATTCCTGATGCCGGTTATCATCCTCGGGGGAATTTACGGTGGTATCTTTACACCAACTGAGGCTGCAGCCGTATCTGTTGTTTACGGTCTGTTTGTTGGTATGGTGATCTACCGTGAGGTTAAGCTCAAAGATCTGTTTGACATTCTTGTGGATTCTGCAAAGACAACCGGTGGAATCATGCTGATCGTAGCGAGTGCTTCCCTGTTCTCTTTTGTATGTACCAAGTTTGGTATTGCAAATGCGGCATCTGAGCTTCTTGCCGGCATTGCACATAATCAGTTTACCTTCCTTCTGATCGTAAACATCATTTTCCTGATCGCAGGATGCTTCATTGATGCAAACTCTGCGATGTACATTTTTATACCGATCATGCTTCCGGTATGTAAGGCTCTGGGCTATGATGTGGTAGCATTCGGTGTTATGGCAACAGTTAACCTTGCGATCGGACAGGTAACACCTCCGGTAGGTGTAAATCTTTTCGTTGCCATCAGTATCAAGATCAAAAAAGGTCTGGAGGTTACTCTTCAGCAGATCTCCAGAGCAGTTATGCCGATGATCGCTGCATCCGTTGCAGTTCTTCTGATCATCACTTATATTCCGGCTGTTTCCACAGCTCTTCCGAAGGCTCTTGCAAAAGAGGGTTCCTATACAGGAGACCAGTCTTCTGACACAGAAAGCCAGAGTTCCAAGGATTCCGGAGACGGAAGTGATTCCTTTAATACCATCGCGGATTACAGTGATCTTGACTGGCCGGAGATGACATGGAACTTTGCATGCTCTACAACTGAAACAAGTACCTGGGCTGACGGAGGACGTAAGTTTGGTGAGCTTATGGAAAAAGCAACCGGCGGAAAAGTCAAGGTTAATATTTACGCAGCAGATCAGCTGACAAACGGAAATCAGTCCGAGGGAATCCAGGCACTGATGAACGGAGATCCGGTACAGATCTCCATGCATTCCAATCTGATCTATTCTGCATTTGACCCGAGATTCAATGTAGTATCCCTGCCGTTTATCTATGATTCCTACGATGACGCGGATGCAAAATTTGACGGTGAGGCCGGAGAAAAGCTGAAAGAGATCCTTGGTGAGTACGGACTTCATTGTATGGGAATCGCAGAGAATGGTTTCCGTGAGCTGACAAACAGCAAGCATGAAGTAAAAACAGTAGACGACATGAAGAACCTGAAGGTTCGTGTGGCCGGTTCCAACCTTCTTATGGAATGCTATAAGAGATGGGGGGCAGATGCCACAAATATGAACTGGTCTGAGACATACACAGCACTTCAGCAGAATACGGTAGAGGGTGAGGAGAACCCGTTGCCTGCGATCGACGCAGCCAGTGTACAGGAGGTACAGCCGTACTGCTCCATGTGGGATGCAATCTATGATTGTCTGTTCTTCTGTATCAACCAGGATATCTATGACAGCCTGACACCGGAACAGCAGCAGGTTGTTGATGAGGCAGGCCAGAAGGCTGTTGAGTATGAGCGTTATATCAACCGTTCCGGCGACGAGGAGATCATGAGCCGCTGGGAGAAGAGCAACGGTGTGACCTTTACAAAGAAAGAGGATATGGATATCGATTCCTTCAAGAAAGCAGTAGACGGAATCGACGACTGGTTTGTAAAGGAGCTTAAGAGTGAAGGCTATGACGATGCACAGGATCTTGTAGATCTGTTTACAGAGGATTCGGTAGATACCGTGGAGGATTACAGTGATCTGAACTGGCCTGAGACAACCTGGAACTTTGCATGCTCCACAACGGAGACAAGTACCTGGGCTGATGGAGGACGTAAGTTCGGTGAACTCATGGAAAAGGCTACCGGAGGAAAGGTCAAGGTTAACATTTACGCAGCGGATCAGCTGACAAACGGAAATCAGTCCGAGGGAATCCAGGCATTGATGAACGGAGACCCGGTACAGATCTCCATGCATTCCAATCTGATCTATTCTGCATTTGATCCACGCTTCAATGTGGTATCCCTGCCGTTCATCTATGATTCCTATGATGATGCAGATGCGAAGTTTGACGGAGAGGCCGGAGACAAGCTGAAGGAGATCCTTAACGGCTACGGACTTCACTGCATGGGTATTGCAGAGAACGGATTCCGTGAGTTGACAAACAGCAAGCATGAGGTAAAATCTGTAGATGATATGAAGAATCTGAAGGTTCGTGTAGCCGGCTCTAATCTCCTTATGGAGTGTTATAAGAGATGGGGGGCAGATGCTACAAATATGAACTGGTCCGAGACCTACACAGCACTTCAGCAGAATACGGTAGAGGGCGAGGAGAATCCGTTGCCCGCCATCGATGCAGCCAGTGTACAGGAGGTACAGCCATATTGCTCCATGTGGGATGCAATCTATGACTGCCTGTTCTTCTGCATCAACCAGGATATTTATGATGCGCTGACACCGGAGCAGCAGGCTGTTGTTGACGAGTGTGGTCAGAAAGCTGTTGAGTATGAGCGTTACATCAACCGTTCCAGTGATGATGAGATCAAAGCACGCTGGGCAGACAAAAACGGTGTGACCTTCACAGAGAAAAAGGACATGGATATCGATTCCTTTAAGAAAGCAGTAGACGGTGTAGATGACTGGTTTGTTCAGGAACTGAAAAAACAGGGCTATAATGATGGTCAGGATCTGGTAGATCTGTTTACAAAGTAATCTTCATATATGTTTATAAAAAGATAAAATAGCCGGAAAGAGGCAGTTCTGAGAGGATTTTTCAGGACCGCCTCTTTTCTTTGCGGAAAAAAGATTATATACTGATAGCAGTCCGACATTTGTCGGGCAGGAGATTATTGAAATATGACCGGAACATAAGTAAAGCATATATTCGCATTTATTTTACTGTATGCTCCGGAGAGTTGATAAGGTAAAGGAAGAAATATGATAAAGATCGATCTGATAACTGGATTTCTCGGATCCGGAAAGACAACATTTATAAAAAAATATGCCTCCTATCTTCTGAAAAAAGGCATGAACATCGGGATCCTGGAAAATGATTTCGGGGCAGTGAATGTGGATATGATGCTGCTTCAGGATCTAATGGGAGACAATTGTGAGCTGGAGATGGTTTCCGGGGGCTGTGATGCGGACTGTCACAGACGGCGATTTAAGACAAAGCTGATCGCCATGGGAATGTGCGGTTACGACCGTGTCATCGTAGAACCATCCGGAATCTTTGATGTGGATGAGTTCTTTGACGCCCTCCATGAGGAACCGTTGGATAAATGGTATGAGATCGGAAATGTGATCGCCATTGTGGATGCGAAGCTGGCAGAGGATCTTTCTGCGGAAGCGGATTATCTGCTGGCTTCCGAGGTGGCAGATGCAGGCTATGTGTTACTGAGCAGGAGCCAGGAAGCCACGGTGGAAGAGATCAGCAGCACAAAAGAGCATCTCAACCGTGCACTTGGCCAGATTCAGTGCAGGCGCCGTCTGGACAGTGAGATTCTCACCGGAAACTGGGATGATCTCACAGACACAGACCTGGAAAAGATCCTGGATTGCGGGTATGTGGCAGAGGATTACGTGAAGGAATCCTATGCGGAAGGCGGCGGATTTGATTCTCTGTTTTTTATGAACGTTCATAAAAGCGAGGAGGAACTTCATGAAACTGCAGAAAGGATCCTGAATGATCCATCTTGCGGAGATGTTTTTCGCGTAAAAGGTTTTCTCAGAAAAGAAGATGGACAATGGCTGGAGCTGAATGCTACCCGCCATGAGATCTGCATCCGGCCGGCAAAGCTGGGACAGGAGATCATGATCGTTATTGGGGAGAAACTGAATAAAGAGGTAATTGATGGATACTGGAAATAATACTGCAGGAAAAACAGCACCGGAGAGATATGTCTCAGAGAAGGCCTTTGAAGAGCTGCCAGATACCTTTCAGAAGCTAGCAGAGCTGCTTGGAGAAGATCAGTTTGAACTGGTGGCAGTGAATGATGAGAAAGATCCGCAGGATCAGAAAGCAGCTTCAGAAAGTGCTTTTTCGGAAGCAATTGCGGAAAAGTCCGATGACAATATGTACAGAGTGGATTCTTATGTAAAAAACGGCGAAATCCGTCTTGTGTATCTTATGAATGATGCGGTAGAAAGCTTTCTTGTTTTTGGAAATGCCCGTATGACAGGTGTATACAAACCGGATTACGAGGGCGAGATCCTGGCAGATTTAAGCCGGCAGGGCAGAGAATACATCCTTGTGGTTCACCAGGATGATTCGGTGGTGACTTTGTTTTTTGAAACCCTGTCTCTGGAAAAACATCTCTACGATTACAGCCGGATCGGTCATTTCTGGGTAGAAGGGTATGAATACTTACGGCAGCTGGAATATCGGCTGGCGATCCTCCGCGACAAATATGATTATATAGGCGGGGACAGCTGCAACGCTCTGGAGGAGAAGCTTTCTGCACTGGTGGAATTTCCGCCATTGAATTACTGCTGTTATCCGGCTGTTCCGGAAAAGTATATTGTTCCCAGGGAAAATCCGTGGATTCCCTCGGAAAAGGCATTTGAGGTAATGGGAGAGATCGCAAGGCAGGCAGGAGACCGTACCTTTGTCAGGTGGCTTGAAATTTACCGGAAACTTCGGTTTAAATGGGTAGCACGGAAACTGGCAGGAATGCTTCACCGTACAAAACACATCCAGGTAACGATGTGCCTTTCTGAAAAGCTGCGGGAAGCTTCATCCGGATATGGGAATCGTTCTTTTGGAAAAGAAGCCGATGAAGAACTTAGAGTTCTTACAGAAAAAGCCAGGACAAAGCAGGCAGAGCTGAACGAGCAGGGTATGGGATCCGAAGTACTCAGGGAAGAACCGTTTACCATTGCCAGAGATTCTCTGGGATTTAAGGTTTATCTCATGAAATGGAACAAAGGAAGAAAAGACTGTACCGTTGAAATTGAAGAAATATGACGAAATATATATAGATCCGTAGAGAATATCTGTGAAGTGTTTTTGCCCGGCAGGGATTGCTTTTTTAAAAACACTGGGGTATAATCTAACGGAAAGAGTTAAGAACAGCCCTTTAATAAGAAAGGAGATTTTTAAAATGAAAGTAACACATATTACAGATATTGATAAATTTTTTGAGGTAATTGACAGCTGCAAGGGTAGAGTAGAGCTTGTAACAGGAGAGGGAGACAGATTGAACCTGAAATCCAAACTTTCCCAGTATGTATCTCTTGCAAACATCTTTTCCGCTGGTGAGATCCCGGAGCTTGAGATCGTTGCAGCAGAGAAAGAGGATATCGACAAGCTTATGAACTTTATGATCAACGGCTGATAGGAAGAACGATTTTCAGGGATGTGAGCTTTTCACATCCCTCTATTAATCTGAATATAAAGCAGAATAGGAATGTCTGTTTTGTAAAATGGATATAATGACAGCAGATACAGAAACAGGTATTTTTTTCTCTGTCATCATGAGCATAACAGGATACAACCAGGGGGTATAATACTTCCTGGTCAAACTACGTTAAAAGGAGTGTATACAAAATGGTTAAAATTGATATTATCTCCGGTTTCCTTGGCGCCGGAAAAACAACTCTGATCAAAAAGCTTCTGAAGGATGGATTTCAGGGTGAGCAGGTAGTGCTGATCGAGAACGAGTTCGGTGAGATCGGTATTGACGGCGGCTTCCTGAAAGAGGCAGGGATCCAGATCCGTGAGATGAACTCCGGATGTATCTGCTGCTCTCTGGTAGGAGATTTCGGAACCTCTCTGAAAGAGGTTGTTACCAAATATGATCCGGACAGGATCCTGATCGAGCCATCAGGAGTTGGTAAGCTTTCTGACGTTATCAAGGCTGTACAGGGTGTTCAGGACGAGGTTGACATTAAACTGAACAGCTATACAACTGTTGTTGATGCAAAAAAATGCAAAATGTATATGAAGAACTTCGGTGAGTTCTTTGATAATCAGATCCAGTATGCAGGTGCTATCATCATGAGCCGTACTGATATTGCAAGTGAGAAAAAGGTTCAGGAGTCCCTGGAGCTTCTCCGCAGCCTGAATAAGGATGCTGCTATCATTACAACTCCGATCGAGAATCTTGACGGTAAGAAGCTGGTAGAGGTTATGGAGCATCCGGTATCCCTGGAGCAGGAGATGCTTGAGGAGGAGCATGAGCATCATCATCACCACGACGGAGAGTGTGGCTGCGGCCATGATCATGAAGAGCATGAGCATCATCACCATGACGGAGAGTGCGGTTGTGGCCATGATCATGAAGAGCATGAGCATCACCATCACCATGACGGAGAGTGCGGTTGCGGCCATGATCATGAAGAGCATGAGCATCACCATCACCACGACGGAGAGTGTGGCTGTGGACATGACCACCACCATCATCATGCAGATGAGGTCTTCACAAGCTGGGGCCGTGAGACTATTAAAAAATATACACGTGAGGGACTTGAGAAGATCCTTGAGGCACTTTCCGAGTCTGATAAATACGGTATCATCCTCCGTGCAAAGGGAATGCTTCCGGCAGAAGACGGAACATGGATCTATTTTGATATGGTTCCGGAAGAAACTGAGATCCGTGAGGGTGCACCGGAATATACAGGCCGTCTGTGCGTGATCGGTTCTAAGCTTGACGAGCATGCACTGGAGGAGCTTTTCGGGATCGCATAAAGCATATGATAAAATAAATGTTCGTTTTGACGCAAAGCCAAAGCGGAATACAGATATAGATTGTTACAGAAAGGAAACAGATACTGTACATTAAATCGTACAGTATCTGATAGGATGGATTTATGGAAGAGACCAGAGTACCCGTTTATCTGATCACAGGTTTTCTGGAAAGCGGCAAGACCTCTTTCCTGAGCTTTACCCTGCAGCAGGATTACTTTCAGATCGATGGAAAAACACTGCTGATCCTTTGCGAAGAGGGTGAGGAAGAATATGATGAGGAAGCACTGAAACAGTGCAATACCGTTGTGGAGAGCATTGACAGCGAGGAAGAGCTTACACCGGAACGACTTGCGGCAATGGAGATCCTGCATCAGCCGGAGCGGGTGATCATTGAGTATAATGGTATGTGGCTGGTAAGTAAATTCGAAGAAATGGAAAAACCGGAAGGCTGGGGCGTGGAGCAGCATATCACCTGTGTGGATGCAAGCACATTCCAAGTCTATATGGCGAATATGAAGTCACTTTTTATGGACATGGTCCGCAATGCGGATATGGTTATCTTTAACCACTGCCAGGAGAACGACCCGCTTCCTTCTTACAGAAGAAGCATCAAGGTGGTGAACCAGCGTGCGGAGATCATCTTTGAGGATGAAGAGGGCGAGCTTGGTGATCTTTTTGAGGATGAGATGCCATTTGATATTGATGCGCCGGTGATCGATATCCTTCCGGAGGATTATGGTATCTGGTTTGTGGATTCCATGGATCATCCGGACCGTTATGTTGGAAAAACCGTTCACTTTAAAGCACGTGCCCTGAAGCCGCGTGGAATGGGAAGCAAATTCTTTGTTCCCGGAAGAACAGCCATGACATGCTGTGCAGATGATACCACATTCCTTGGTTACATCTGCAAGAGCGCTTTTGCTCCGAAGATCGCAGAAGGCCAGTGGGTGGATGTTACTGCGAAGGTTGCGTTTGAGAAGAGAATGGAATATCAGGGAGAGGGAATCGTACTTTACGCAGAGCATGTAGAAGTTTGTGAGCCACTTGCTGATGAGATGGTATATTTCAACTGATACGATCAGAGCATTTGTATGCCTTAAGGCATAAGAAGGCCTGACATTGAAACAGGTAGATTACAGCTGAGGAGTTTTTATGTATTTAATTGCAGGTTTGGGAAATCCGGGAAAGCAGTATGAGGCTACACGCCACAATATGGGCTTTGACACCGTTGACTGTCTTGTGGAGAAGCATAATATCCCGCAGGGCGGCGTAAAATTTAATGCCATGTATGGAAAAGGTATCATCGGCGGTGAAAAAGCTATTCTGATGAAACCGCTTTCCTATATGAATTTAAGCGGCGGTCCGATCCAGGAGATGTCCGGCTATTTCAAGATCGATCCGGAGACAGAGCTGATCGTGATCTACGATGATATCGATCTGGAACCTGGGCAGCTTCGTATCCGCAAAAAGGGCAGTGCAGGCGGACATAACGGGATCAAGGATATCATCCGCCGCCTTGGAACTGAAAAATTTATCCGCATCCGTGTTGGTGTCGGTGCAAAACCGAAAGACTGGGATCTGGCAGATTTTGTGCTGGGTCATTTTTCGGACAGTGACCGCAAGCTTGTGGACGAAGGGATCAATGATGCGGCAGAGGCTGTGGAGATGATCCTGTCCGAGGGCGTAGATGCGGCGATGAATAAATATAACAGGAAAAAGCCTAAGAATTGAGGTTTGTATGGAAGCATTTTTGCATCCTCTGCAGGGTCTTGCAGAGTTTGAGGAAATAAAAAAGCGCTGTGGCGCAAACTGCGGAATTCTCAATGTTTCCGGATGTATGGAGTCCCAGAAGGTCCATCTGATGTATGGACTTTCCGGGCTTTTTCCATATCATCTGATCCTTGCGGATGATGAGCGCAACGCAAAGGAAATCTATGAGGATTACCGCTTCTATGACAAAAATGTATATTTTTATCCGGCAAAGGATCTTCTGTTTTTTCAGGCAGATATTCACGGAAATCTTCTGATCCGGCAGCGGATGCGTGTGATCCGGGCACTTCTGGAACAGGAAGAAGTGACCGTTGTTACCAGCATTGACGGATGTATGGATTTCCTGATGCCGCTGGAAAAGATCAGAAGCAGACTTCTTCATTTTAAAAGTGACAGTGTGATCGATCTGGATCAGCTGAAGGAAGAGCTGGTAGAGCTGGGGTATGAACGCACTGGTCAGGTAGAGCTTCCGGGGCAGTTTTCTGTGCGTGGAGGAATCATTGATATCTATCCGCTGACAGAGGATAATCCCTGGCGTATCGAACTGTGGGATGATGAGGTGGATTCTATCCGGAGCTTTGATGCGGAAAGTCAGAGATCTCTAGAAAATGTAGATGAAATTACGATTTATCCGGCCGTCGAAAAGATGGACGGAGAAGATATGGTATCCTTTCTGGATTATTTTCCGGAAGAAAAAACACTGGTGTTTCTGGATGAACTGAACCACCTGGCAGAAAACGGCGAGGGTGTGGAGGAAGAGTACCGTCAGAGTCGTATGCACAGAGAGGAAAAAGGCGAGGCAAATCTTCCGGAGCAGTGGCTATGTGGCTTTCAGGAACTGCAGAAGAAGCTGAACAGACGGAATTGTGTGGCTGTATCCGCACTTTCTCCCAGACGTTCCGGATGGAAGATCAATGAGGAATTTGATCTTACGGTGAAGTCTGTAGATTCTTATAACAGCAGCTTTGAACTTCTGGTAAAGGATCTCCTTCAGTATAAGAGTCAGGGATACCGGATCGCATTGCTCTCCGGTTCCAGGACCAGGGCGGAGCGTCTGGCAAAGGATCTTTCAGAGGAAGGACTGAATGCTTTTTACAGCCAGGACATGGATCGTATCATCAGTCCCGGGGAGATCATGGTGGTCTATGGTCACGCAAGACGTGGCTTCCAGTATCCGCTGATCAAATTTGCAGTGATGACGGAAACCGATATTTTCGGCAAAGAGCAGAAAAAGCGCAAAAAAAAGAAAAAGTACAGCGGAAACAGGATCCAGGACTTTGCAGAGCTTTCCATTGGTGATCTTGTTGTTCATGAAAAGCATGGACTGGGTATTTACCGTGGAATCGAAAAGGTAGAGGTTGACCGTGTTGTGAAGGATTACATCAAGATCGAATACCGGGGCGGCAGTAATCTCTATATCCTGGCAACCCAGCTAGATGCTTTGCAGAAATATTCCGGATCCTCCGAAAATGCAAAAACGCCCAAGCTGAACAAGCTTGGCGGTCAGGAGTGGAATAAGACCAAGAGCCGTGTTAAGGGTGCGGTAAAAAATATCGCAAAAGAGCTGGTAGAGCTTTATGCAGTACGCCAGGAGAAAGAGGGGTATGTCTGCGGACCGGATACCGTATGGCAAAAGGAATTTGAGGAGATGTTTCCTTATGAGGAGACAGAGGATCAGCTGGCAGCCATTGAGGATACCAAGAGAGATATGGAAAGCACCAGGATCATGGACCGTCTTGTGTGTGGTGACGTTGGTTACGGAAAGACGGAGGTGGCTTTAAGAGCTGCGTTTAAGGCAGTACAGGAAAGCCGGCAGGTGGTTTATCTGGTCCCTACTACCATTCTTGCCCAACAGCATTACAATACCTTTGTACAGCGTATGAAAGAATTTCCGGTGAAGGTGGAGCTTCTCTGCCGTTTCCGGACATCTGCCCAGCAGAAAAAGACCATCGAAGGGATCAAAAAGGGGCAGGTAGATATTGTGATCGGCACCCACAGAGTTCTTTCAAAAGATGTGGAATTTAAAAATCTTGGACTTCTGATCATTGATGAGGAGCAGCGCTTCGGTGTTACTCACAAGGAGAAGATCAAGCAGATGAAAAAAGATGTGGATGTACTGACGCTGACGGCAACGCCGATTCCGAGAACTCTTCATATGAGTCTCATCGGTATCCGTGATATGAGCGTTCTGGAAGAGCCGCCGATGGATCGTGTGCCGATCCAGACATACGTTATGGAGTACGATGAGGAGACTGTTCGGGAAGCCATCCGCAGGGAGCTTCGCCGGGGTGGACAGGTGTATTACGTATATAATCGAGTCAATGACATTGCCGAAGTAGCCCTTCGGATATCCAGACTTGTGCCGGAGGCCAGAGTGGATTTTGCACATGGACAGATGAGTCAGAGGGAACTGGAGCAGGTAATGTATGATTTTATCAACGGAGATGTGGATGTACTGGTTTCCACCACTATTATTGAGACAGGACTGGATATTTCCAACGTAAACACTATGATCATCCATGATTCGGACAGATATGGCCTTTCCCAGCTTTATCAGCTTCGTGGGCGTGTAGGACGTTCCAACAGGACTGCTTATGCATTTCTAATGTATACCAAAAACAAGATGCTCCAGGAGACCGCGGAGAAACGGCTTAGCGCCATGCGGGAGTATTCAGACCTTGGAAGCGGTTTTAAGATAGCTATGAAGGATCTGGAACTTCGTGGAGCAGGAAATCTTCTTGGTGCTCAGCAGCACGGGCATATGAACGCAGTTGGTTATGACCTTTACTGCAAGATGCTCAGTGAGGCTGTCAAGGAGGCAAAGGGAATCCGGACTATGGATGATTTTGAGACGACCATTGATCTCAACATCGATGCGTTTATCCCGGATTCCTATATCAGCAACGAGTTCCAGAAGCTGGATATTTATAAGCGTATTGCCGGTATTGAAAGCCAGCAGGAATATGACGATATGCTGGAGGAACTGATCGACCGTTTTGGCGAGCCGACAAAAGCTGTGCTGAATCTTCTTGCCATTGCAAGACTGAAGGCTCTTGCCCATCAGGGATATGTGACGGAGATCAAGCAGCTTGGAAAAGATGTCCGGATCACGCTCTATGAAAAGGCCAAGCTGGATCCCGCAGGTATCCCGGCTATTATGGCGCAGTACCGGAGAGGTTTGCAGTTTAAGGCTGATCATGAGCCGAAATTTATCCTGACACCACAGGGAAGGCTGATTGAAGAGCTGATGAAGTTTGCGGGGGAGCTGGCAAAACTGGCAGAGCCACTGGAGTAAAGGGAAGAATCAGCTAAGCTTAGGGTTATCCACGGGAAAAAACATCCGGTTTGTGGATACCGGATATTTTCCCGGAAAGACTTGTGGATAATTTGTGAAATGTCGTGTAAGTTCGTGAAATTCCTTGCTCTTAAAGGTGAAAACGTTTATAATCAAGTATTATGGAATAAGAGCCGGACCGTGATTCTTATGGACGGATAGATGGAGGATGAAATGAGAAATTCAGTAAAGAAAGCGGCAGTTACTGCTCTTGTCTGCGTTACAGCGGCAGGAATGATGGCAGGCTGCGGAAATAAAAAACTCGATGGTACAAAGATCGCAGTGACAGTCAATAAGCAGGAAATCCCGTTTGGCGTTGTAAGTCTGGCAGCACGTATGCAGCAGGCACAGGCTGAGGCAATGTACAAGATGTATCTTGGCGGCGGAAGCGATATGTCTATCTGGAGTACCAAAATGGATGATTCCGATGAGACTTACGGTGAAAATGCGGTAACAACTTCTGTTGAAACTGTTGAAAAGATGTGTCTGGAGAAAGAACACGCTTCCGAGTATGATGTTGAAATCACAGATGATGAGCAGAAGGCTCTTGAGGAAGCTGCCAAGAACTTCATGGCTGCCAATTCTGATGAGACAATTGCAGAGCTTGCGGTTGATGAAGATATGGTAAAGACTTTCCTCGAGCTTGAAACATACGATGTGAAGATGAAGGATGCCATTGAAGCCAAAGCGGACGTGAAGCTGGATGAGAAAGAATATCAGCAGATGTCCTTCAGCTATGCAAGTGCAAAGGTCAGCGGAGATGATCTTTCCGATGATGATATCAAGAAGAATAAAGAGAATCTTCAGAAGTTTTATGACAAGGTTAAAGAGGATCCGGCTGCAGATTTCAATACTCTTGGAGATGAGATCTCCGAGGATATGACCGCAACAACCGGAACATGCCCTACCTATGAGGAAGGTGATGACAGTGCTGCCAACGGAACTACTTATCCGGATGAGGTTCGTACCGCTTTAAGAAAGCTGGACGAGGGTGCACTGAACGAGGAGATCATAAAGACAGATTCCGTATGGTATGTTGTGAGACTGGATTCCAAGAATGATAAAACTGCAACGGAGAGTAAGAAAGAGTCTCTGACAAACACCAAGAAGGATGATTTCTATAATGATACAACAGATGGCTGGAAGAAGAAAGCTGATATCAAAGAAGAGAAAAAACTGATCAAGAAGATCAAGATCACAGATAATCACAGCTTTACGATCCAGACTTCAACTCCGACACCGGACCCGGATGTAACTGAGACACCGACAGCAGATTCTGCAGCGGCTGAGGCAACTGAGACACCGGCAGCTGAGGAGCAGACCGATGTGACCGAGACACCGGAGACAGAGGGAGATTCTGCAAAGGCTGATGAGGAGACTGCAGACAGTACAGAATCTGAGGCAGCTGCTACACCGGAAGCTGAGAAATAAGATACAATGTTTACAATGGAATGATAAGAGAAAAGACAACGAGCCGTGTACGGGTTTATCGTACACGGCTCGTTTTTGTAATGCTCATGCCTGCTTTACGGATCATCAGATCAGATTGAGATGCTCTAGTGCGTGAAGGATCCCGTCCTTGTCCACTGAGTCTGTCTGGTATGTGCAGTGCTCTTCGATGCCTCCGTAAGCATTTCCCATAGCAACGCTGACTCCGGCAGCTTTCAGCATGGGAAGGTCGTTGGGACTGTCTCCGAATGCATAGCAGTCTTCCTTGGGGATGGAAAGGCGGTCCAGGAGAAATTCCATGCCTGTGGCTTTGCTGGTACCCTTTTGTGTGACTTCCCAGATTCCGTTTCCGTGATCAAAATAGGTGTAATGATCATTACAGAAGCTGCGGAATTTTTCGACATCGGAATCCGGCAGCATATGTACCAGGAATTTGTCATAAGAGTAAGTGCAGGCATCCTCCCGATTGAATTTCGTGATGTCGACCATTGGAATTTCTTTTCGCATTTTGACTCCGAATTCGGACTGGGCCGGAGATGCGCCATCATACAGGATCTCAGTGTTGGATTCAAAAATTGCCTCGATCTTGCATTTGCGGAGAAGGTCTACGGTTTCCTTGCACAGAAGATTTGGGACTGTACGGAAAAAAAGCAATTTGTTGTCCATGTAAATGTGGGTTCCACAGCCGTATATATAGCCATCGAAATGAAGCTCTGAGAGTGCAGAGGGCATCATTACTTTGGTGCGGCCGGTGTTGATGAAAAGAAGATGACCGTTTTCATGGGCTTTTGTGAGGGCGCGGCTGGTGCTCTCCGGAACCTTGAAAGGGTGAGGCGTAAGCAGTGTGCCGTCTATGTCGAAGAACAGGATTTTTTTATCGTTCATAAGGTCTCCTTTAAAATGGGATTTCTTCTTCGGTGTTACTGTTATCAATGTCAGTAATATCATTAACAGGAAGCGGTTCTGCTGATGTATCTTCAACAGAGTTCAATGTGCTGACACGGATGCCGTTGAGTTCTATTTCACTTTCCATGGGGATCACAAGGCATTTTCGACCATCGATGATGCGGGTTTCTACCAGTTCTGCCCGGTCCGGTGCTACGTGGATCACCACGTCAGGGGTTTTGATCTCGAATTTCCGGGTGTTGGTGATGTTGGATGCTACCAGAGCTGATTTTTCTCCTGCGGCAAGCTCATACTGTTCATCGAAGTTCTGGAGCTTTTCGTCTTCTACGCCGCATTCTTCGAAGAGACGTTTGACTTCGGATTTGGTGAGGACAACAGGTTCCGGTTCGTCCTTCTGGGATTCGATGAGATCGTTGAGCTTTTCGTGGATCTCAAGGACTGTGTCGTAGGCACAGTCATCACCAAGGGTTTCTTCCACCAGAGCATTGAAGGAGTCACGCTGGGTTCCGGCAGATAGTGGTGTGGTGCAGCCGAAGACTTCTTCCATCATGGTGGAGCGGAGATTTTCGGCGTTTTTGGTGTAGTAGAGAAGTCCGTGGATATCGGTACTGCGGTCGTTGAACTGTGGGAAAAGGAAGCCCCAGTCAGGCATTTCTACCAGCCAGTCCCGGATACGGTCTTCAATATTGTTTGTCTCTGCATTGTAATGCAGGCCTGCTTTGGAGAGCTTGACCGGGCAGATACTGCAGAGGATGTGATCGTAGATCTCATCGGAAGCGTCGAACATTTCGGCACCGTCGGAGGATTTGCCGGGGATGTCGTAGACTGCGTGGATGAG
Source organism: Ruminococcus sp. AM26-12LB (assembly GCF_003480785.1). Classification (NCBI taxonomy): domain Bacteria; kingdom Bacillati; phylum Bacillota; class Clostridia; order Eubacteriales; family Oscillospiraceae; genus Ruminococcus; species Ruminococcus sp. AM26-12LB. Next base: position 116,197 of record NZ_QUJX01000001.1, read on the forward strand.
GATGATGTAGTAGTTTTCACCGTAGTCGTAGTTTTCTATGATTCTGTCGTAGAAGGCTTCGGTGAGGGTGTCGTCGGTGAGTTTGCTTTTGCGGAGTTTCATGAGGAAGTTTTGGGTTCCGCCTTCAGCTTCCTGATCCAGGGGAAATTCCATGTTGATGAGGTTTTTTCCGATGGTGCCGGTGAGGGTTTTTCGGAAGATGTCGAAGTATTTGAAGGTTTCTTCCTCTGATAAGGATAAGAAGGCTTCTTTGAGTTCGGTTTTTTTGTTTTTTTCACCGTCTACGTAGCAGCCGCAGATGCGGGTGATGGAGCAGCGGTCAGGGGTGAATTGTTTTTTTATTTCTGCGATTTCTTTTTTGTTCATGTGTGGTTTACCTCGGTTTTTTAATTAGTTTGATTATAGCACAGGTGTTTGGTGGGGGCAAGATGACGCGGACGGACGTGTGAGATTTGCAGCAGAAGTCCGGGTGCCGTCGTTTCGCCTGGTCATACTAAGCGTCTGAGGTGCCTCACGGAGCGGCCGGCCCATAACTCGCCATGTACGCTGATGCGTACCTGGCTCAGACAGATGGGCCTTACCCTACGGCTTGTGGCCGCCGGGTACCTCTCCGTGAACCACCTCAGACGCTAAGTATGGACCAAGGCTCACTCCAAAGCACCCGGACTTCTGCTGCAAACCTCACACTGTGCGGTCATGGTGGGAGGGATAGAGTGGTCTGACGGGAGTTGGATGAGCCATCAGCGCTGCGCTGGATGGCTGGGAGGAAAGGCTGAGTTTCCTTGTGGTTTGGAGGGGAGGTTGTGAGCGTCGGCGCGTTGCTGGACGCCTGTAGTTTGGAAGCTTGAGATTCTATGTGTTTGCCGGGAGGTTGTGAGCGTCGGCGCGTTGCTGGACGCTTGTAGTTTGGAAGCTTGAGATTCTATGTGTTTGTCAGGGAGGTTGTGAGCGTCGGCGCGTTGCTGGACGCCTGTAGTTTGGAAGCTTGAGATTCTTTGTGGTTTGGAGGGAGGTTGTGAATGTCGGTGCGTTGCTGGACGCTGGAAGGTGGTGTCGAAATTTGGAGATGGGTTTTTGTGGTGTTGTGGTGGGATGTGTGGTATGATTTGTATATCTTATAAGATCTATCCATTTATTTGGTTTCTTTTTGCTTCAATGTCTGAAGCGTTTTTTCAAAAATATTTATAAAAACTGTATACAGGGTTTCTGAAGTGTTTGGTTGATGGTATAATTGTATATACCAGAAGGAGTATTGTTTGAGAGATAATACGATTTTTGATGATGTTTTTCGTACTATGATGGAGAAAATGACGTTTCTGGTCGTGCCTTTGATCAATGATGTTTTTCATACATCATACCCGGCTGATATGGAGATTGTGCAGCTGCGTAACGAGTATCAGCGGGTGGATGGTGAGATTATTACGGATTCGCGGCTGTTGATCGGAAACAGGATTTATCATATAGAATGCCAGAGTACGGATGACACGACAATGGCTGTACGGATGATAGAGTATGATTTTGCAACTGCTGTTGAGTTTGCCAGAAAGCAGGGACGGAGGTATCGGATGGAGTTTCCACGTTCTTGTGTGTTGTATCTGAGAAATAGTAGGAATACGCCGGATTTTCTGGAAGTGGATGTGGTTTTTCCGGATGGGGGATGTCATTTGTACAGAGTGCCTGCCATTAAAGTAGAGAATTATACAAAAGATAAGATATTTGAAAAGAGTCTTCTTATGCTGCTTCCTTTTTATATCATGCGATATGAAAAAAGAGGGCATGAGATGAGTGAGAATCCACAACTTTTTCAGGAATTACTGAATGAATATGAAGTGATCCGGAGTAAACTGGAGGTAGAGATCACTGAATCTGGAAGGTCTGAACTGTTCAGTGATCTGATTGGACTGATAACTCGGATATCTGATCATATTTTCAGAAATGAGGAGAAAGTCCGGAAAGGAATAGGTGAGATTATGGGTGGACATGTTCTGGAACTGGAATCTGAGAAAAGGGCAAGACTGATGGCGGAAGCTAAGGAACAGGCTGAAGCACTGGGGCGAGAACAGGGAATGGCTCAGGGAATGGCTCAGGGAATGGCCCAGGGAATGGCTCAGGGAATAGCTCAGGGAATGGCCCAGGGGGAAGAACGACTTAGTGTTCTGATCAACAGGCTTATACTTGATGAGCGTGGTAATGAGATTCAGAAGGTTGTTACAGATAAAGAAATGCGTGAAGCTATGTACAGAGAATATCAATTATAATAAGAAAAGATAAAGAGAATCCCCCACTGGTTTTGCTATCCATGGGGGATTCGTTGATTGATCTGAATCTTATAATACAGAATATCCGTAACTGCTGACAATAGCATCGATCTTCTGGCGGTTTTTGCACAGTGGGCAGTTGTCAGAGCGGTAGGAGTGATAGTCCGGGATGTCTCTGGCCTGAAAGATAGAGTGGACAGGGAGTGTGGCTACACTGTCTACACTGCTGTAGATGGCTGCCACGCCGCGGATCTTACCGCCATAGTACAGAACGCTTTCGATAGCTCGGTTCAATGTGGATCCGGTGGTGATGGAACCATTTAGGACGAGGATGTTTTTTCCATTGATCATTGGTTCATAGTTGTCGCGGAAGATCATCTGCCCGGTGCTGTTGAACTCAGGGGTGATGACGTAGATGGTCTGGTGTGCGTTCATGGAAAGGACGCCGGCTTTGGTCAGTTCTTCGGCGAGATAAGCACCGATCACTTCAAGTCCGTCCATGCAGACGATGGTGTCTACCGGAATGGATGCTTCGTAATTTGCTGCGAGAGCGGATGCAATACGCTGTGCTTCAGCGCATCTGGATTTCATAGTAGTGAGATCCAGGTAGTGTGTGATATGGGACTGGGATGTTACGAAGTGTCCCGGAATCATTTTAAGCTGTATGCGGTTGTCAGTGCGTGCATAAATTTTTATGATGTTGTCCTGATCCATAATAAAAACCTCCTGTCGTGATCGTGTTTTACGTGGTTGTTCAGGAGAATTATCCTGAAGGATTACGAAACAGATTTATTTAACCGAATGCGGATTGCAAATATCCGATTAGCTGTGCATATTATACCATTAATTTCAAAAAAATGAAATAATATAATGCAAAATATATAAAAAATATTCAAAAAATCAAGCGTATTTGTTAAAAAATATCCAATATCATGAAAACTTTGACAATAGGATCATTACTATAGAGTGAAAGTACTTGTGAGTACGTAGTAAATTGGAAAGAGAGTGTCATATGTATTATTGCGTATAAAAAAGAGGAGGAGAATCCCTAAGGATCCTCCCCCTGTGAGAGTGAGTCAATATCAGCCTTCAATAGATACATATTTATCAGCTTCAATCTCTTCAGCTGCTTTTTTCGGAATAGAAAGTCTCAGAACACCGTTCTCAAATTTTGCATGGACATCTTCGTTTTTTACACCATTACCAACATAGAAGCTTCTGCTTGTGCTGCCGGCATAACGTTCACGGCGGATATAATTGCCTTTCTTGTCTTCCTCGTCTTTGTCAAGACCCTTGGCAGCGGAGATGGTAAGATAACCATCCTTCAGCTGTACCTGTACTTCATCTTTCTTAAATCCTGGAAGATCTACATCCAGCTCATAGCCTTTATCTGTTTCACGTACATCAGTTTTCATGATATTTTTTGCATGTTTGCCATAAAGAGGGTTCTTTCCGCTAAAGAAATTATCTCTGAATCCAAAATCATCCATCCACTCATCAAATAAGTTTTCTCCAAATACACTCGGGAACATCATAAGTCATTTCTCCTTTCAAATTGAAAAGCCGTTCCGGTGGATCAAGAAATCCAACTGTTGCCGGTATATAGTTACCACTTCGGGTTATTCCGCAGTGGTGATCGTTTGGTTTTATTCTGAACATCTGGAAGTTCTTTTTTATCTTCTCCTTTGTTCTATATGTAATATAACACATGTTGTTAGCAAAGTCAATAGGTGAGTGCTAAAAAATTGTGAAGAATTTGTGTTCCGTAAAATGAAAAAACTAATTTCCACCTTTAGCCCTTTATGCTCTCATATTAAAAAGCGAATCGGACAAGGACTGAAAATCTTATGCAGATTGAACATTCTGCAATGTTATAATAACTTTAAAGCATAGAAAAAACCAAAAAAATCAATATAATAAGGCATATAGACAAAATGTATTAAAAAAATTTTTCGTACATTCTTCTGAGTTGAACAGACGATAGAAAGACAGTATTCATGAGTATGCAGGTAAAGCAAAATGTAAATGAAAAAGTACAGGAGGAGAGAATAATGCAGAAAAAATATGCAGATTTTAAGCTTGGGGTACCGGATTATGTAACAGTGGAAACAGAAGCGGAGAGACTTGTGTGCCAGGGAGGGCAGACGACAGTAGCTGCCGGTGCAACTACTGTGGAATTTCAGGACGCAGGTGAACATGAGGATATATTTGTCACATCCGAGGATGCAGTGAGATGTGTGAAGCTGAGATGGAACTATAAGATCCCGAAATCAGCCAGATTTCTGGGAGATGCCTGGGAACGTACCTATGGTGATGCGGAATGGCATGGAATGAGCGGAAACCGTTATCTGCCATGGTATTTTCTGGCGAAGCTTTCTGAGAAGGTTCTCTGCTTTGGCGTAAAGGTCCGTCCTTCTGCTATGTGCTGTTGGCAGGTGGATACCAAAGGAATTACTTTGTTTCTGGATGTTCGCTGCGGAAATACAGGAGTACAGCTGAAAGGAAGAAAGCTGTGTGCCGCACAGATCGTCTGCATGGAAGCAGAAGGAGCAGATACTTTTGAAACTGCACAGAAATTCTGTGAAAAAATGTGTGCAGATCCGATCTTCCCAGAGTTTCCGGTATATGGAAGCAATAACTGGTACTATGCTTACGGTGACAGCTCCGAAGAGGAGATCTTAAGTGATACCGATTATATCCTGAAACTGACCGAAGGTGTAAAAAATCCTCCGTTCATGGTCATTGATGACTGTTGGCAGGAACATCACCGCTTGGATGAATACAACGGTGGACCATGGACAAAAGGCAATGACAGATTTCCGGATATGAAAGGTCTTGCAGACAAGCTGGAGAAAAAAGGTGTCCGCCCGGGTATCTGGGTCCGTCTGCTTCTTAATGAAGATGAGAATATCCCGAATGAGTGGAGAATTTCCTATAATGACTGTCTCGATCCGTCCCACCCGGATGCACTGGAATATATCCGTAAAGATATCGAGAGGATCTGTGATTGGGGATACACGCTGATCAAGCATGATTTTTCTACCTTTGATCTCTTTGGGAAATGGGGATTTGAGGCGAATTTAAGAGACAATTCCATGGAGAAATGGCATTTTTATGATCAGACCAAAACCAGCGCAGAAATCGTAAAAATGCTTTATCAGGAGATTTATGATGCTTCCCGGAGCAACAACGCAGTGATCATCGGCTGCAATACCATCGGACATCTCGGCGCAGGCCTGATGCATCTGAACCGGACCGGTGACGATACCAGCGGACGTATCTGGGAGCGTACCAGACGAATGGGCGTAAATACGCTGGCATTCCGTCTTCCGCAGCACAATACGTTTTACCATATTGATGCAGACTGTGTCGGTATTTTCGGAATGATCCCATGGGAGAAAAATCGTCAGTGGGCAGACGTTCTTGCAAAGAGCGGTACACCACTGTTTGTATCCGCAAAACCTGGAGTTTTGAATCCGGAGGAATTTGAGGAGCTGCATCAGATCATGCTGCGTGCATCAGAACAGAAAGAGCATTTTGTTCCGATGGACTGGGAAGAAATCGACTGCCCGGAGGTATGGGGAGAAAACGGCGAAACTATCACTTATGACTGGTTTGACAACGAAGGTCCGACCATGGATGCTGCGGTGGAATACTATAATGCCAAGGTAGTTGTTCCGTAAATCAGGAAAAGTGGTTCAGCAATCCAGAAGATCCTCGGCATGATGATATTTTTCCCGGTATTCCCGTGGCGTCATGCCGGTTTCTTTTTTGAAGGCACGGGAAAAGGCAAATGGATTTTGATATCCGCAGGAGAACGCCACGCTGGAGACAGGGATATCCGTGACGGTCAGAAGCTCCCGGGCGTTGATGATCTTGGCTGAAGTCAGGAATGCTTGGGGTGTGGTTCCAAGATGTTTTTTAAAAAGTCCATAAAGGTGGCTGCGGCTGATATGGAGATAGTCAGCAACATCTGTCACAGTGATATTCTGCAGCGGACTTTTTTTGATGTAATCAACAGCCTGTGTGATGTAAAAATTATCGTTGGATTCCATGGTGGTGTAGGAAGCATGAAATTCTTCCTCCAGCAGGGCAATGATCCGGTAAAGACCACTCTGGATATAGGCCTCACCGGAAGGCGTCAGTTGTGGATGAGCCATCATTTCAAGAATAGTTTCCTGATAGGGAAGAACCGAATTCAGCTGCTGGACCGGAGTTTCTTCAGTAAGATGGCAGTGTTCGCAAAGCGTTGGAGCGTTTTCCCCGTTGAAGCAGATCCAGATGTAAGTCCAGGGATCAGAGGGTTCCGTTTTGTAGAGAGAGCTGGTCATAGGAGGAATGAAAAAGCACTGTCCGGCTTTCAGGGTATACTTCCGGTTATTCATATAGAAATAGCCCTGCCCGCTCAGCACAAAGTGAATGGTGTAATACCGCCGTATACCTGGACCATAGGACTGCTCCGGTGTACATTTTTCCCAGCCGCAGGAAATAAGATGAAGTTCTTTTGATGAAGTCTGGCGGTTCATGACCTGTTTGTTTTTCATGAGAGTTTTCTGCCTTTCGATATATGGTTACTATAAGTAATATCAGTTTAAAATATTTAATCTGAGGTGTAAAGAACAAAGATGAACTGATAGGACAAAAGACAGTTGCCGTGCAATAAATGTGCGGCAGCTGTTTTTTATATCTTGGCATTGTCTTGACACTTGTAAAAGAAAAAGGTTTACCACCAGGAAAAATATCGTTATAATAGGAGAAACGCAGTTTCTCTGCGGCAAAAATATAACGGTCCGGGAGATATCTGTGTCAGAAATATTGCTTATCCGGTGATATATCAGATGATATGAGGAATTTTCCGGTATGTAATAAGAAGGGAGAAAGATATGGCATATTTAGGTGAAGAGATCAAAAAACTTGGTTTTGGCCTTATGAGACTTCCGCAGAAATCAGAAGGTGTGATCGATGTGGAGCAGACCAAAGTCATGGTGGACAAATTTATGGAAGCCGGATTTACATATTTTGATACAGCATGGGCTTATGCAGGAAGCGAAGATGCTATCCGCGAAGCGCTGGTAGAGCGTTATCCGAGAGAAAAATATCAGTTAGCCACCAAGATGGCAGCCTGGATCAACTGCAAGACAAGAGATGAAGCTCTTGCACAGTTTAAAACATCTCTGGAGAGAACAAAGGCAGGATATTTCGACTTTTATCTTCTCCACAATCTTGGAGAGCACAGAACAAAATATTTTGATGAGTACGGTTTATGGGACTGGATCCGTGAACAGAAGGAAGCCGGTCTGATCAGACATGCAGGATTTTCGTTCCACTCCACACCGGAGGAGCTGGATGCACTTCTCACTTCACATCCGGAAATGGAATTTGTACAGCTGCAGATCAATTACGCAGACTGGGAAAATCCGGCGATCCAGTCAAGAGCCTGCTACGAGGTAGCCAGAAAACATGGAAAACCCGTCATTATCATGGAACCTGTAAAAGGCGGCATGCTTGCAACTCCGCCGGAAGCAGTGGAAAAGCTTTTGAAGGAAGCAGAGCCGGAAGCATCCACAGCATCCTGGGCGATCCGTTTTGCGGCAAATCTGGAAGGCGTGATCACCGTACTTTCCGGAATGAGCAATGTTGCACAGATGGAGGATAACCTTTCCTTTATGAAGGATTTCAATGGCCTTACTGACAGTGAGAAGGAGACTCTTGATAAGGCAAGAGAGGCTATGAGCAAAATTCCTCTGATCCCATGTACAACCTGTAACTACTGTGCAAAGGTCTGTCCGATGGAAATCGGAATTTCCGGTTCTTTTACAGCAATGAATTATCTGACATTGTACGGGAATAAAGCCGCCGCAGCGCATCAGGAAGACTGGCTGGTAGTCAGTCATGGAAGAAAGCGTGCAGATGAATGTGTAAAATGCGGACAGTGTGAGGAAGTATGTCCGCAGCATATTTCCATCCGCGCGGAACTTGAGAAAGTAAGAGAGGCTTTTTGCAAATAAAGGAACTGATCCGGCAGGAAGCGGATCAGGGTAAGGAGAGAGTTTAAAAATGGAAAAATTCAAAGCATTTCTGAAACGGAAGGATATTGAGATCTCTCTGAAGAGATATGGTATCGATGCACTGGGAGCTATGGCACAGGGACTTTTCTGTTCCCTGCTGATCGGTACGATCATCAACACCATTGGCACACAGTTTCACATTCCGTTTCTGACTATGGCAGTTGCCACAGTCAATGATACCCAGTACACAGTAGGTTCTCTGGCATCTGCCATGAGCGGCCCTGCCATGGCAGTAGCCATCGGTTACGCCTTGCATTGCCCGCCGCTGGTATTGTTTTCGTTGATCACTGTTGGATTTGCCTCCAACGCACTTGGCGGAGCAGGCGGTCCTCTGGCTGTACTGTTTGTTGCCATTGTTGCAGCTGAGATCGGTAAGGCAGTTTCAAAGGAAACAAAGATCGATATCCTTGTAACGCCTCTTGTAACCATCGGTGTGGGCGTAGGCCTTTCCGCATGGTGGGCACCGGCCCTTGGAAAAGCTGCTATGAAGGTAGGAAGCGTGATCATGTGGGCAACAGATCTTCAGCCATTCTTTATGGGAATCCTGGTTTCTGTATTTGTTGGAATCGCACTGACGCTGCCGATCTCTTCTGCTGCGATCTGCGCGGCTCTGGGACTTACCGGACTGGCAGGCGGCGCTGCAGTAGCGGGCTGCTGTGCGCAGATGGTAGGTTTTGCGGTCATGTCCTTCAGGGAAAACAAATGGGGTGGCCTTGTCTCTCAGGGAATTGGAACTTCCATGCTTCAGATGGGTAATATTGTCAGAAATCCAAGGATCTGGATTGCTCCGATCGTAACATCTGCTATCACAGGACCTATTGCAACCTGCTTGTTCAGGCTTCAGATGAACGGTACTGCTGTATCCTCAGGAATGGGTACCTGTGGCTTTGTAGGTCAGATCGGTGTGTATACAGGATGGATGAATGATATTGCAGAAGGAACCAAGACAGCTGTTACAGCTATGGACTGGGCGGGACTTTTTCTGATATCTTTTATTCTCCCGGCAGTTCTCTGCCCGTTGATCAATATGTTTGTACGTAAGCTCGGATGGGTGAAAGATGGAGATATGACGTTGTCATAAGCTATATCAGATCTTACTTTAAAATCAAAAAAGAGTATCACAGGAACTCATTGATAGTGATGAGCTTTGTGATACTCTTTTATTTTAACTTTTATGCTACATGTGATCCGGTGGCATTACTCCGTTCCAGTCCACAGGCCTTTGCATATTCATGGAGTTTCTCTTTTGCGGAATAATTCAGATTCTGAGGAACTTGGATCTGAATGGTTACATACTGATCACCGCGGACGGAAGGGTTCTTCATGGAAACAATGCCTTTTCCTCTCAGGCGGATCTTGGAACCGGACTGCATACCTTCCCTGATCTTACAGATAACATTTCCGTAAAGGGTAGGAACGGTGGCTTCACCGCCGAAAACAGCGGTTGTGTAAGGAATAGAAATGGTGGTATAAACATCCGATCCTTTTCGTTCATAGCCAGGACGTGTTCCTACGGTAACCTTCAGAAGAAGGTCACCAGGCTCGCCGCCGCCGGTTCCGGGCATGCCTTTTCCTTTCAGACGGATACTCTTGCCGGTATCAATACCTGCCGGAATATGAATCTGAAGTGTCTGCGGTGCACCGGAGCTTCCGTCCGGACCGGACAGAGAAATTCTTTTATCAGCACCAAAAGCTGCCTCATCAAAGGTAACGTTGATGCTGGCCTTCACATCAGAGCCTTTTTGCGGAAAATCCTGCTGATGGAATCCGCCGAAGCCGTTGCCACTGTGAAAGCCACTTCCGCCAAATCCACTGTGAAAGCCGCCACCGTTACCGGTGAAATGCTCATATGTGCCATTGCTGCCGAAACCGCGGCTTTCGCCGTGACTGCCGTGGAACATATTTCCGAAGATATCACCAAAAATATCGTCCATATTTTCACCGTTAAAATGAAATTCCTGATAGCTGCCATTGCCGCCACCCTGGAATCCGCCGAATCCACCGGCACCTGCGCCGGCTCCAGGATCAGCTCCTGCTTCAAATGCGGCATGACCAAACTGATCATACATTTTTTTCTTCTTTGGATCACTTAAGACATCGTAGGCTTCGTTTACTTCTTTAAATTTATCTGCGGCATCTGCATTACCGGCGTTTGTATCCGGATGATATTTTTTGGCCAGTTTACGATAGGCTTTTTTTATTGTTTTTTCATCTGCGTTCCGGTCAATGCCCAGAACATCGTAATAATCTCTTTTTACTGCCATGGTATTCACCTTCCCTTATATTATAGTCTGCAGCGTCCCGGATGATCGATCTGTCCTCTCAGAGGACAGATCTCCCGGACTGTCATATATTGAACGTATGCGTATAAAATTCCCCGGGAAAAATCCCGGGGGCATTACTTTTATATTGTTCTATATGTAATATAACACTACTAATTAAAAGTGTCAATACCTGCATTGTGGAAAAGAACATTTTGGACTGCAATGAGAGATATGATTCTTACAGCTATCAGCTAAAAATATGATATAATACTACCATAAATTCCGGTGCGGTCTGCTCAGTAAATAAAAAACAGAGAGAGCCGCAGATCAGAGAAAGATCCAAAAAAGAAAAGGAGGCGTATAATATGAGAAAAAGAACTCTTCTGTCCCATATAAAGGCAGTAAAAAGGCTGGTACTTCTGACACTTATACTGGCAGCAGCTTTTCCGGCGACGATCCGGGAGACAAAGGCAGCAGCAGGAACCACTTTTAAAGTCAAAGTCACAGATGGATACCTGGCTCTCCGGAGTGAGAAGGCTTTTGACAAAGGCAATGAGATCGGACAGCTGAATACAGGAGATCTTGTGGAAGTTACAAATCGGAAGGACGCTACCTACTGGTATGCATACGTGCCAAGACTGGATAAATCCGGATATCTGGACAAAAACTATATCCAGATAGCAGAGAACGCCACAGCTTCCAACGATTCCTGGACAGTAAAGGTAAAAAAAGGCTATCTGGCTCTTCGAAGTACCGCAGCTTACAATGACAGTAACGAGATCGGACGCCTGAATACCGGAGATGTCGTTCTTGTAAAGGACAGCAGTGATTCTACTTACTGGTACGTATATGCTCCGGGGCTTGATAAATCCGGATATGTGGATAACCGTTATATTTACAACAGTGGTCTGTGGACAGTTAAAGTAGAAACTGGTTATCTTGCCCTTCGCAACAAGGCAGCCTATAATGAAAGCAATGAGATCGGACAGCTGAATACCGGTGACACGGTTCAGGTGAAGGACACCAGCAACGATCAGTACTGGTATGTATATGTTCCGCAGTTGGATAAGACCGGTTATGTTGACAGGAACTATCTTACCGGAGGCTCAGGTACGACAACTCCATCCATGACTGTTAAAGTGGAAAGCGGATATCTGGCTCTGCGCAGTACAAAGGCGTATGACAAGGACAATGAGATCGCCCAGCTGAATAACGGAGATACGGTAGAAGTCATTGAGAAGAAAGACAGTACTTACTGGTATGTATATGTTCCGAAGCTTGGAAAAGAAGGATATGTAGATAAGAACTATCTTAAATAAAAAGATAAAGGATGCTTGTTGCCGGATCTGCCTGAAGAGGAACAGAAAGCCGGAACAAGAAACGGGGAGGCAGAAAGATGACTCTGGCACAGCTCAGATATACCATAGCAATTGCAAAAGCCGGATCTATGAACGAGGCAGCAAAAAGCCTTTATATTTCTCAGCCCAGTCTTTCCACGGCAATCCGGGAGCTGGAAGCAGAAACCGGTGTTGAGATCTTCCGAAGAACGAACCGGGGAATCGCCGTAACGCCTGCAGGCGAAGAATTTCTGGGGTATGCAAGGCAGGTGGTGGAACAGTACGAACTGATGGAAGCCAAATATATTTCCAAGGAACAGTCACGCAAAAAATTCAGTGTTTCCATGCAGCATTATACCTTTGCAGTTAATGCCTTTGTGGAGCTGGTAAAGCAATTCGGCATGGATGAGTACGAATTTGCGGTTCACGAGACCAAGACGCATCAGGTCATCGAGGATGTCCGTAATTTCAAGAGTGAGATCGGGATCCTCTACGTAAATGATTTTAACCGTAAGGTACTTACAAAAATGTTTCACGAGTATGGTCTGGAGTTTCACGAACTTCTCAACTGTCGGATCTACGTTTATATGTGGAAGGGGCATCCTCTGGCGAAGCGTGAGAAGATCACGCTGGAAGAACTGAAGGAATATCCGTGTCTGTCCTTTGAACAGGGAGGAAATAACTCTTTTTATTTTGCTGAGGAGGTTTTGAGCACCTATGAATACAAACGGCTGATCAAAGCCGATGATAGGGCTACTATGCTGAACCTGATGGTAGGACTGAATGGATATACCTTATGCTCCGGTATTATCTGTGAGGATCTTAATGGTTCCGATTACTGTGCTGTGAAGCTGGATTCCGATGAGATCATGACAATCGGTTATGTTGCCAGAAAGGGTGTTAACATCAGTACCCTTGGGAAAAAATATCTGGAGGAGATTTCCAGATATAAGGATAAAGCACTGAAATAAGAGAAAATAAAATCTGACAGATCACTGCCGGAGAAGACGGGAAAAGCTTCTGGTATTTATGATACCGGAGGGTTGTTTCCCTGTGTATTCTCAGATACGTAGCGATGCGTATCATGCAGGAATCTGTCAGATCTTTATTTACATTAAAAGTTTTTGGCAGTGGAAATTTTATTCTGCAAGCCGATCACACACGGATCACAAAACCATCTTTACGCGGTTTGGCTGTTGGATATTCACAGTCACGGTATCCAAGAACACAGTGGCCCACGCCGATATATTCCTCCGGAACACCCCACTGCTTCTTCAGCTCTTTTCCTTCCTCGGAGTCAAAAACTTCTCTTGCACGGTGAATCCAGCAGGAGTCCACGCCGAGAGCATGTGCGGCATTCATGAGATTTCCCATCACAAGACTTCCGTTTTCCACACAGGTGCCCATTTTGCTGTCGGAAAAGACAATGATCACAGTTGGGGCGCCGTAGAACGGATCTGAGGTGCTGCCCATAACAGCTGCGTTCATTTTGGAAAGCCTTGCAACCAGCTCCGGATCCTGTGTCACTACCATAAGAGTGCTCTGCTGTCCCATGCCGCTGGGGGAATATTCTCCCGCCTCCAGGATCGTATCCAGAGTTTCTTTCGGAACAAGCTCTTTTTTGTAGGCGCGGATGCTTCTGCGTTCTAACAGGTTTTTGATGCTTTCATTCATGATCATTACCTCCTGATGTTAAATTTTGTTGAAAATATTTTCTGCAAAAGAAAGTAAATTTCTTTTTATTCTGATAAAAACCATTATAACGCAGATGATTATAGTTTCCAATAGATAGAAGGATATAACTTTACAATTTATAAAGAAATATTATATAATCTGTTTATGATATTCCTGCGGCGGATGCGGGAGAATTTCGGGTGAAGATACAGAGACAGAATAGTTAAGACAGAAAATATGAGGTGCCAGATGGAAAAGATTCGAAAACATTTTTATTTTTCAGGAAGAGTACAGGGAGTAGGCTTTCGTTACCGCTCCTATTATATTGCACAGTCCATGGGACTGACCGGCTGGGTACGGAATCTCTGGGATGATCGTGTGGAAATGGAAGTACAGGGAACCAGAGAAGAAATCCGGGAGATGGTAGAACGCCTTTCTCAGCAGAGCTTTGTGGAGATCGAGGGGATTGAAGCGAGGGAAATTCCACTGGAGGAGGAGTTTGGCTTTCATGTGAGAGGATAGTGAAATGGCCGGTTCATTCCAGCTCCAATGCCAGATACAACAGAACAGCGTCCCGGAATTTCCGGGGATTGAGACCACATTTTTTATAAATGTGGTTTAATTTATATTGAAGAGTATTTTTGTGGAGAAAAAGCTTCTCTGCGGTATCAGCCAGAGACATTTCCAGGGAAAAATAAGTTCGCAGAAGGTTCTTTTCATCCGGGGACAGCTGATAACCAAACAGCAGAACAGTTATTTGGCTGCAGAGCTGCGCAGAGAATATCCGCCTGACACGTAAAGGAACATTTCACGTTTCCGGTGCACGGAATGATAGAACGGAGAGTACGGATATCAGCTTTACATAAAAATCATACAGGAGGAAAATAAAATGAAGGTAGTAACAGCGATCGATTCTTTTAAGGGCAGTATGACATCCATGGAGGCAGGCTTTGCAGCTGCTGAAGGTATCCATCGTGTGGATGCGGACGCAGAAGTTCAGGTAAGACCACTGGCAGACGGTGGAGAGGGAACCGTGGAAGCTCTTGTCGCAGGAATGAACGGAAAAACAGAGCACGTAAAGGTTACGGGGCCTCTTGGCGAGCCGGTGATCTGTGAGTATGGCATCATCGAAAGCACAAAGACCGCAGTGATCGAAATGGCTGGTGCAGCAGGGATCACGCAGGTGCCGGACGAAAAAAGAAATCCTCTTTATACCACAACCTACGGTGTCGGTGAGGTGATCAAGGACGCCATCGAAAAAGGCTGCCGCAGATTTATTGTGGGTATCGGCGGAAGCGCCACCAATGACGGTGGTGTGGGAATGCTTCAGGCACTTGGCTATGCATTTCTGGATAAAGACGGAAAGCAGGTCCTTCCGGGAGCAAGGGGCCTGAAAGACATCACAGAGATCACAGCTGCCTATGTGATTCCGGAGCTTGCAGAATGTAAATTCCGTGTTGCCTGTGATGTCACAAATCCTCTTTGCGGAGAGCTTGGATGCAGTTCCATCTACGGACCGCAGAAGGGTGCTACGCCGGAGATGATCCAGGACATGGATCAGTGGCTGGGTGCTTATGCAGAGCTTGCAAAGGAGCGTTTTCCGAAAGCAGATGCAAAGTATCCGGGAACAGGTGCTGCCGGCGGAATGGGATTTGCATTCCTGACCTTTACCGATGCAGTTCTGGAATCCGGGATCAACATCGTGCTGGATGAGACAAAACTTGAGGACTATATCAAAGACGCGGATCTTGTGATCACAGGTGAGGGACGTATGGATGGACAGACAGCCATGGGAAAAGCGCCGGTAGGTGTTGCAAAGCTTGCAAAGAAATATGGCAAAAAAGTGATCGCCTTTGCAGGTGCCGTACAGCGTGACGCAAGAGCCTGCAACGATGCAGGGATCGATGCCTTTTTCCCGATCCTCCGCGGAGTGGTAACTCTGGAGGAGGCCATGAAAAATGAGAATGCAAAGCAGAATCTGGCAGATACTACAGAGCAGGTTATCAGACTGATGAAATAAATAAAAGGCATATGATTCGTAAATTTCAGGATTCCTGCAGAAATACAGAGCGTGAGTGTCTGATCTGCTGTAAGAATAAATTTGGTGAAAGACGCTGCGAAGACATTGGATGATAATACAAAAAAGACAGGCCACCTCAGAAGCCTGTCTTTTTTGTGGTTTATAATTTGTAAAAATAAGGGAGCTGTAACCGGATTAAATCAATTTATGTTATGGGGATTTCAGTCTTATCCTTCGATCGGCTCAAAATCCACAGCGCCATGCTTGCACAGCGGGCAGATGATATCTTCCGGAAGTTCATCGCCTTCATAGATGTATCCGCAGACTTTGCATACCCAGCCTTTTTTGCCCTCGGTCTGTGGCTTTGGCTTTACATGTTTCTGGTAGTAGGTGTAAGTCATGGTATCCTGATCGCTCATGACACGGGCCTCTGTGACGCTGCAGATGAACATTCCGTGAGTGCCGAGATCCACATAGTTTTCTACCTTCAGGGACATGAAAGCATTGATATATTTGTCCAGGAATACCAGGCCGTTGTCGGAGTGGTTTACTTTCTGTCCGGCAAATTTATCGGTGCTTCTGCCGGACTGGAAGCCGAACTGCTCAAAAACAGAGAACGGAGCATCTGTGGACAGGCAGTTTACGTTCATGATACCGGTCTGCTGGATCACGTGGTGAGAGTAGTTTGCCTTGTTGATGTTGACAGCCACGCGATATGGATTGTCGGTAAGCTGTGTAACGGTATTGACGATCAGACCGTTGTCCTTTTTGCCATCGTTGGAGGTTACCACATAGAGGCCGTAACCGATGCGGAACAGAGCAGTCATATCATTCTTGTTGGCAAGATCATCGCTTTTTGCAATGTATTCCTGGCAGAGCTCATCAGCCATAGCTTCCATCTGCCTGCGGTTTTCTTCGTTTACTGCAGACATGATCTTAACTGTGGTATTCAGCCAGCTGATCTTTTTGCATTTGGAAAGCATTTCTTTCATAACCTTCGCTGCCAGCGGTGCCCAGGTTCCGTTTTCAATCAGTCCTACCGTGCGGTTCTGGAAGTTGTGCTCTGTCAGTCGGGTAATAAAGTCGTTCATAAACGGATAGATGCCTGCATTATATGTGGTGGTTGCGAGAACCAGCTTGGAGTAACGGAAAGCATCGCTCAGTGCCTGGGACATATCATCTCTTGCAAGGTCATAGATCAGAACACGCGGACATCCTTTGGCACGGAATTTATCGGCAAGCTGTGCGACTGCTGTTCTTGTGTGGCCGTAAACGGAAGTGTAGGCGATCACGATTCCGTCATCCTCCGGTGTATAGGAAGACCAGGTATCATAGAGACTGATATAATGTCCAAGATCTTCAGTAAGAACCGGTCCGTGGAGCGGGCAGATGGTCTGGATATCCAGAGTTGCGGCTACTTTCAGAAGATTCTGCACCTGCACACCATATTTTCCAACGATGCCGATATAGTATCTTCTTGCCTCATCGTCCCATGGTTCATCTGCATCCAGGGCACCGAATTTTCCGAAGCCGTCTGCGGAAAAAAGAACCTTTTCTGTGCTGTCATAAGTGACCATAACCTCCGGCCAGTGAACCATCGGTGCAAATACAAAAGTCAGATTGTGTTTTCCAAGGGAAAGGGTTCCGCCGTTATCTACGATGATCTGATGACTTTCCAGATCCAGGTCAAAGAAATTCTGCATCATGGCGAAGGCTTTTTTGTTGGAAACAACGATGGTGTCAGGATAAGCCTTCAGGAAGTTTGCGATGTTGGCTGCATGATCCGGTTCCATATGCTGTACGATCAGATAATCCGGTTTCCGGTCACCCAGAACTTTCTGGATATTATCAAGCCATTCGTGAGTAAAATTTGCATCTACCGTATCCATAACCGCAATTTTTTCGTCCAGGATCACATAGGAGTTGTAGGACATGCCGTTCGGCACTTTGTACTGGCCTTCAAAAAGGTCAACCTGATGATCATTAACGCCTACATATTTGATGGTATCTGTGATTTTCATGAGCGATTCCTCTTTTCTTTCTATGGTGGATTTATTTATATGCTTCAGGTTTTGTTTGTTTCTTAACTTTGATAAAAATATAACAGAAATCGACAACAAAAACTGTTGCAAATACAACAAAACAGAAAAAAATTCCAGACTTTACATTTTTTTCGTGCTGGTATAAAATCAGAAACATGCAGCAAAATAAAATACGGATATCTGCTTTGAGAGTCCTCTTACATAGTCCTGGATGCAGAGAGAAAAGTACAGATATGCGGAAGATTATTTTGCCGGTGGGAGGAAAATTTATGGAGCATATCACTTTATTTACGGATATTTTGCCCGAAGAACAGGAAAGGATGCGTGTCTGCTTCAAAGTCCGGGAGAAAGTTTTTCAGAATGGAGAAACCATAATGGAATATTCCAGCTCCATGAAAAAGATCGGTCTGATCCAGGAGGGAAGAGCAGTTCTCTACTGCTGTGACGAGGATGGAAATGAGTATGTCATCGATGAATTGAATAAGGACAGTGTATTTGGCGAACCGTTTCTGCTTTCGTCAGATTCCCAGCATTATTATGTATGTGCCACTACCGTGACGAAAGTGCTGTTTATTGATTATGAGCATGTGATCAAGCGCTGTGAAAATGCCTGTCATCATCACAGCCAGATGGTCAGTAATCTGCTGCAGATGACGGCCCTTCGTTCCAGGCAGCAGACAGATCGGATATACATGCTTTCACGATCCTCCACCAGGAAGAAGCTGATAGCCTATCTGCATTCTCTGGCTGCGGAAAAAAATGCCGGGAAATTCAAGCTGCCCATGTCCTATACCGCACTGGCCCAGTACTTAAGTGTGGACCGTAGTGCCATGATGCGGGAGATCAAAAATCTTTCGGATGAGGGTGTGATCCGAAGAAACGGACGGAATGTGGAGCTGCTTAAATAGAGGAGAAGATCATCATGAATGTTACCGTAAGAAAATACGAAGAAAAAGATCTTCCGGATCTGATCCGGATATGGAATGAGGTTGTAGAAGACGGTGTGGCTTTTCCACAGGAAGAATGCCTTAACGAAGAGACAGGAAAAGCTTTTTTGCAGAACAGACCTATACAGCTGCAGCAGTAGATGCGGAAAGCGGAAAAGTTTACGGACTTTACATCCTTCATCCGAATAATATCGGAAGATGCGGTCATATCTGTAACGCCAGCTATGCGGTAAGCAGAGATTCCAGAGGACTTCACATAGGAGAAAAGCTGGTATCCGACTGCCTGACCCGGGGAAAAGAGCATGGTTTTGGTGTCCTGCAGTTTAATGCGGTTGTGGCCTGCAATGTTCCTGCAAGACATCTTTATGAGAGACTTGGATTTACCCAGCTTGGCGTGATCCCGAAGGGGTTCCGTATGAAGGATGGACATTATGAGGATATCTGTCCGTATTATCATGAACTGTAAGAGAATTTTGAAAGGATTTTTAAATGAAAAATCTTCAGATCACTGCATACATGCAGCATTTTATACGGCACCAGGTCATGCCGGGAGACATCTGTATCGATGCAACAATGGGAAATGGCAATGACACGGCTCTGTTAAGCCAGCTTGCAGGAAAAAGGGGACGGGTTCTGGCTTTTGACATTCAGAAGCAGGCACTGGAACATACGAAGGAGCGACTGAAAAGAGATAACTGTCCGGAAAATTATCAGCTTCTTCTGGAGTCTCATGAGAATATGGATGTTTATGCAGAAGAAGAAACCGTGTCCTGCATCACCTTTAATCTGGGATATCTTCCCGGCGGAGACCATTCGGTGGCGACCAGAGCAGACAGCAGCAAAAGAGCGGTAGAAAGCGGACTTAAGCTTCTGAAAAAAGGCGGACTTATGACACTTTGCATTTACAGTGGCGGGGATACGGGATATCAGGAACGGGATGAGATGCTTGTGTTTATCCGTCAGCTGGATCCTCATAAATATCTGGTGATCCTGTCGGAATATGCAAACCGGCCCAATGATCCGCCCATACCGGTGCTGATCATCAAACTGCAATGAAGACATAAATCGGTTACTGTCCGAAATACAGGACACAGATCCTGGAGGGAGCTATCATGAATGATTACATATATTATTATCTGCTTGCAGTCAATATCCTGGTCTTTGTGCTTTTTGGAGTTGACAAGCAGAAAGCACGTCGTAATAAATGGCGGATCCCGGAGAAGACTCTGATCTTAAGTGCTGTCATCGGTGGCAGCGTCGGGGCGATCCTTGGCATGAGATTTTTTCACCACAAAACCCGAAAAGCCAGATTTGCAATTGGTGTACCGGTGATACTGCTGGTGCAGATTGGTGTGGTGTGCCTGGTACAGTGGGCGATGAAGTAAAACTATGAAGGCAATAACTATAAATGTAATAACCATAAATACAATACCTGTCTGAAAAAAACAAGACAGCTGTCACAGGACAGAGGAGAGACCAATACTCCACGCCTGGGGCAGCTGTTATTTTTTTCATAAAAGGATGCTCAAAAATTCCTTCTTGACAAATACTTTTATGATGATATAATTTGATAATCAAAATATTTTAAGATAAAAGATAATTCAGAGAACAGCAGTACAGATTTATACAGACTGATTTAAGATAGATATCATGGAGAAAAATATGACAGGTAAAATATGTGGAACCGGTTCGTGGGCACCGGACAGAGTGTGGGATAACAACGATCTGGCAAAGATGGTGGAAACCAGTGATCAGTGGATCCGGGAAAGAACCGGTGTGGTACAGAGACATATTGCAAAAGAGGACGAAGATACTGTGACGATGGCAGCGGGGGCAGCATTAAAAGCTCTGGAAGACGCAGAAATGAAGGCAGAAGAAATCGATCTGATCCTTGTGGCAACCATTTCTCCAACAGAGATCATGCCCTGTGTGGCATGTGGGGTGCAGGAGCGGCTCGGAGCGGAAAAGGCTACCTGCTTTGATCTGAACGGCGCCTGCACAGGATCTCTTCTGGCACTGAACACTGCGCAGGCATACCTGGCCCAGGGAATATATAGGAATGCCCTTGTGATCGGAGCGGAAAAACTGTCCGGTTTAACGGACTGGACAGATCGTGGCACCTGCATTCTTTTCGGGGATGGTGCGGGAGCAGTCGTGCTGAGAGCAGAAGAGGGTGGAAGCTATGCACAGGTAACCCATTCCATTGGAAAAAAAGGCGGTGCACTTACCTTACAGAGCAGAAATCAGATCCGTTATGAAAATGATCCGAAGGCAAAGGAAACCTACATACAGATGAACGGAAAGGAAGTGTTCAGCTTTGCCGTGAGCAAGGTACCGGAGGCTGTGAAGGAGCTTCTTTCCCGAGAGCAGGTTTCCTGTGAAGATATCAGTTATTATCTTCTCCACCAGGCAAATGAGCGCATCATCCGTTCTGCAGCAAGGCGGCTGGGCGAAGACATTTCCAAGTTCCCTATGAATATGGACAGATACGGCAATACTTCTTCCGCAAGTCTTCTTATCCTCCTGGATGAGATGAAAAAAAGTGGAAAACTGCAGCGGGGTGACAGAATGGTCCTTGCAGGCTTCGGCGGCGGACTGACGTACGGAGCAAGCCTGATCGAGTATTAAAGCCCCTGTTAATGAATTGTTAAAATAAGGCTACGTAGTGAATGCGGATGTTTTTATCCGCTTGATCCAAATAAACCGCGGATGCTTTTATCCGCTTGATTTAATTTTCCGGAGGTAAAAGATGAAAACAAAAGTTACAGAATTACTTGGTATTGAATATCCCATCATCCAGGGCGGTATGGCCTGGGTGGCAGATCATCACATTGCGGCAGCAGTATCCGAGGCAGGCGGCTTGGGACTGATCGCAGCGGCAAACGCACCGGCAGAGTGGGTGCGTGAGCAGATCCGTGAGGCGAAAAAACTGACAGATAAGACTTTTGGTGTAAACATCATGCTGATGAGTCCAAGTGCCGATGAGGTTGCGAAGATCGTAGTAGAAGAAGGGATCAAGGTAGTAACAACCGGTGCCGGAAGCCCGGAAAAATACATGGAAGCATGGAAAGCTGCCGGAGTAAAGGTGATCCCGGTTGTTGCATCTGTAGCTCTTGCAAGAAGAATGGAGCGCTGTGGCGCAGATGCAGTGGTAGCAGAGGGAACCGAGTCCGGCGGACATATCGGTGAGACAACCACTATGGCGCTGGTACCGCAGGTCGTGGATGCAGTAAAGATCCCGGTAATTGCAGCAGGTGGAATTGCAGACGGTCGTGGGATCGCGGCAGCCTTTATGCTGGGTGCAGAAGCCGTACAGATGGGAACCCGATTTGTGGCAACAGAGGAATGTCACGTACATGAGAATTACAAACAATTCCTTCTGAAAGCCAGGGATATCGACACAAGAGTAACCGGCCGTACCACAGGTCATCCGGTCCGTACCTTAAGAAACCCTATGACAAAGGAATATCTGGAGAAAGAAGCTGCAGGTGCATCCTTTGAAGAACTGGAAATGCTGACACTTGGTGGCCTCAGGAAGGCTGTTGTTGACGGCGATGTAAAAACCGGAAGCGTTATGTCCGGACAGATCGCAGGTATGGTAAAGGATGTACCGACCTGTAAGGAGCTGATGGCAAGACTGATCAGAGAGACAAAAGAGACTGTAAAGAAAAACAGTTTTTTTGTGGAGGAATAATAAATGGGAAAAACAGCATTCATCTTTCCGGGCCAGGGTGCACAGAAGGCCGGAATGGGAAAAGATTTTTATGAGAAATACGATACAGCAAAGGATGTTTTCGACTCTGCCGGTGAGTGGCTGGATCTGGATATGAAAGCACTTTGCTTTGAAGAAAATGACAGGCTTGACCTGACTGAATATACACAGGCTGCACTGGTCACTACCTGTCTTGCCATGGAGAAGGTGGTAGAGGAGATGGGACTTCATCCAGATGTAACTGCAGGATTAAGCCTTGGCGAGTACTGCGCTATTGAAGCTGCCGGCGGCATGGAGCTGAAGGATGCTGTTACTACCGTGAGAAAAAGGGGAATCCTTATGGAGCAGGCAGTTCCGGCAGGTAAGGGAAGCATGGCAGCAGTTATGGGAATGGAGACAGAGAAGATCGAGGAAGTGCTTGCAGACATTGCAGATGTAAGCATTGCAAACTACAACTGTCCCGGCCAGATCGTGATCACAGGCCTTGCGGAGGCAGTTGCGGAAGCCTCTGAAAAGCTGAAGGCAGCCGGAGGAAGAAGAGTGATCCCGTTAAATGTCAGCGGACCGTTCCACTCCGCAATGCTTGCCACTGCAGGAAAAGAACTGGGAAAGGTTCTGGAGGGTGTCACACTTCATGAACTTAAAATCCCGTATGTGACAAACGTGACCGCAGAGTATGTGGAAGATCCGGCGGAAACAAAAGCACTTCTGGAAAAACAGATTTCTTCTTCCGTGCGCTGGCAGCAGAGTGTGGAAAATATGATCCGTCAGGGAGTAGATACATTTATTGAGATCGGACCGGGAAGAACCCTTGCCGGATTTATGAGAAAGATCGACAGAAATGTAAAAGTATATAACATCCAGACCGTAGAAGATGCAGAGAAGGTCTGCCAGGAACTGGTATAAATATTGGAAAAAAAGATAAAGAATCAAAAATAAAGCAGGCATAGTGCAGCAGACAGAAATGCCAGGTAACAAATGCGGATCACGGATGACCGCATAACATCAGAAAGGAATTCATATGTCAGAGAAAAAAATCGCAGTTGTAACAGGCGGTGCACGTGGGATCGGGAAAGCCATCGCCCTGGAGCTTGCAAAAGCAGGAAACCTTGTAGTGATCAATTATAACGGCTCAGAAGAAAAAGCACGGGAAACAAAAGCAGAGATCGAGGCAGTCGGCGGCCAGGCAGATATCCTGCAGTGCAATGTGGCAGATTTTGATGCATGTGAAGCTTTTTTCAAAGCTGTTGCAGAGAAATACGGACGTGTTGATATCCTGGTAAATAATGCCGGAGTTACGAAGGACGGACTTCTCATGAAAATGAGTGAGGAAGATTTTTCCAGAGTTGTTGACATCAATCTGAAAGGAACCTTCAACTGCATCCGTCATGTGTCCAGAATGATGCTGAAGCAGAGAAGCGGCCGGATCATCAGCCTTTCATCGGTGGTAGGCCTTCGTGGAAATGCAGGACAGGCCAATTATGCGGCATCCAAAGCCGGGATCATCGGTCTTACAAAATCCGCTGCAAAGGAGCTGGCATCCAGAGGGATCACGGTCAACGCCATTGCACCGGGATTTATCAAAACAGATATGACGGACGTGCTTTCTGACAAAGTAAAAGAAAATATTGCGGCATCTATCCCCATGGGAAGCATGGGAACAACAGAAGACGTGGCAAAGGCAGCCGCATTTCTGGCATCAGACGGTGCACGTTACATCACAGGACAGGTACTTCGCGTAGACGGCGGAATGGCAATGTAAAGAAGGCTCCCCGGAGTCAGGAGGATAGATTGATGAAAAGACGAGTAGTAGTAACAGGACTTGGAGCAGTAACACCGATCGGAAATGATGTGGAAAGCTTCTGGAACGGAGTAAAAGAAGGAAAGGTGGGGATCGGACCGATCACCCGTTTTGATACGACCGGATACAAGGCAACACTGGCAGCAGAGCTTAAAGATTTTGTGGCAAAGGATCGCATGGATCCGAGAACTGCAAGAAGAATGGAGCCTTTTTCCCAGTATGCGGTAGCAGCTGCACTGGAAGCAGTGGAAAATTCCGGGCTTAAGATGGAAGAGGAAGATCCGTACATGGTAGGCGTTATCATCGGCTCCGGTGTGGGAAGTCTTCAGGCTACCGAGACCAATGAGAAGAAGCTTATGGAAAAAGGTCCTTCAAGAGTGGATCCGCTTCTTGTTCCGAAGATGATCACAAATATGGCAGCCGGAAATGTTTCTATCGCTACCGGCGCAAAAGGAAAATGCACCAACGTGGTAACGGCATGTGCGACAGGAACACATTGTATCGGAGATGCTTTCCGTGCCATTCAGTATGGTGATGCAGATGTAATGCTTGCCGGTGGTACAGAGGGAGCTGTCTGCCCTATCGGTATCGCAGGCTTTGCAAGCCTTACTGCACTGAGCACAAGTGAGGATCCGCTGCGTGCATCCATTCCGTTTGATAAAGACAGAGGCGGTTTTGTTATGGGCGAGGGTGCAGGTGTGGTTGTTCTGGAAGAGCTTGAGCATGCCAAAAAGAGAAATGCCAATATCCTGGCAGAGGTTGTGGGATACGGTGCAACTGCAGATGCTTTCCATATCACATCTCCGGCCGAGGACGGAAGCGGCGCCGCACGTGCTATGGAAAATGCCATGAAGGAAGCAGGTGTTGCACCGGCGCAGGTAGATTATATCAATGCACACGGAACCGGAACACATCACAATGACCTGTTTGAAACAAGAGCTATCAAGCTTGCGTTTAAGGACGCTGCCAAGGATGTAAAGATCAATTCCACAAAATCCATGGTGGGCCATCTTCTTGGCGCAGCAGGAGCTGTTGAGTTTATCGTATGCGTAAAATCCATTCTGGACGGATTTATCCATCAGACAGTGGGAACAACAGAAACAGAGGAGGAGCTTGATCTGAACTATATGATCGGCGCTCCGGCAAAACAGGAAGTTCGTTATGCAATGAGCAATTCCCTTGGATTTGGAGGACACAATGGAACATTGCTTGTAAAGAAGTATGAGGAGGACTGAAGCTATGGAATTTAACCAGATTCTTGAACTGATCGATCACGTATCTGCATCAGAGCTTACTGCCTTTACATATGAGACAGCAGATCTGACCTTAAGTATGGAGCATGGAAAGCCACAGATCATCCAGGGGGTTATAGGAGAAACTGTGGAAAACATTCCGGCAGTAGGAATGACCGGTGGAAAAGTCCGCAGGGCAGTGAATACAGCACCGGTGGCGGGCAAAGATCCTGTGGTACCGGCTTCAACAGATGAAATGGCAGTGACAGTGACAGGAAAAACTGTGGCAGAAGCACAGGGAGTGAAAGGTACTGAGCAGTCGGAAACCGTACCACAGAGCGGGGAAGATCAGACAGGCAGCCTGGTAACATCTCCGCTGGTAGGAACCTTTTATGCTGCACCGTCCCAGGATCTTCCGCCTTACGTTCAGGTGGGAGACAAGGTAAAAAAAGGCCAGGTTCTTGCAATCGTGGAAGCTATGAAGCTGATGAATGAGATCGAAAGTGATTTTGACGGCGAGATCGCAGAGATCTATGTGGAGAACGGACAGCCGGTAGAATACGGTCAGAAGCTTTTCCGTATCCGATAAGTACCTTCAGATCAGAATCAGAGAATAAGAAAAATTATTGTTTCAGGAGGATAGAGAATGAAGCATCTTGATGTAAAACAGATCGAGGAGATCATTCCACACAGACATCCGTTTCTGCTTGTGGACTATATTGAAGATTATGAGCCGGGTGAATTTGCTGTCGGATATAAATGTGTGACCTTCCGCGAGGATTTTTTTCGGGGACATTTTCCCCAGGAGCCGGTAATGCCGGGTGTTCTGATGGTAGAAGCGCTGGCACAGGTGGGTGCGGTAGCCATTCTTTCCCTGGAGGACATGAAGGGAAAAACCGCTTATTTCGGAGGCATCAACAAGTGTAAATTCCGCAGAAAGGTAGCTCCGGGAGACAAGCTCCGTCTTGAAACAAAGATCATCCGCAGAAAGGGTCCTGTAGGCATTGGTTCTGCAGTGGCATCTGTGGATGGCGAGGTTGCCGTAGAGGCTGAGCTTACATTTATGATCGGGTAAGGTGATTGTATGATTCGAAAGTTACTGATCGCCAACAGAGGCGAGATCGCGGTGCGTATTATCCGTGCCTGTAGAGAAATGGGAATTGCCACAGTGGCGGTTTATTCTGAGGCAGATGAGGAAAGCCTTCACACACAGCTGGCGGACGAAGCAATCTGTATCGGACCGGGACCATCTGCACAGAGCTATCTGAATATGGAACAGATCATCAGTGCAACCATGGTTTCCGGTGCGGATGCCATTCATCCGGGATTTGGCTTTCTTTCTGAAAATGCCAGATTTGCGGAGCTCTGTGAAAAATGCGGGATCACATTTGTGGGTCCTCCATCAAAGGTCATCCGTATGCTGGGCAACAAAAAAATTGCAAGAAGCACCATGATCGCAGCTGGTGTTCCGGTAGTTCCGGGCAGCGAAGGGGATGTGGAGGATATTGAAACCGGTCTTAAGGAAGCTGAGAGAATCGGTTATCCGGTGATCATCAAGGCAGCTCTTGGCGGCGGCGGAAAAGGCATGCGTGTGGCAAACACACCGGAGGAATTTCCGGAAGCCTATGCAACCGCCAGAAAAGAGTCTGAGATCGCTTTTGGCGACGGTACCATGTATATTGAACATTTCGTGGTAAATCCGAGACATATTGAGTTTCAGATCCTTGCAGACAGCTTCGGAAATGTGATCCATCTGGGAGAGCGTGACTGCTCCATCCAGAGAAATCATCAGAAGATGATCGAGGAATCTCCAAGTGCTGCAGTTTCTCCGGAATTAAGAGAAAAAATGGGTCATGCGGCGGTGACGGCGGCGAAAGCAGCCGGTTACGTAAATGCGGGAACGATTGAATTTCTTCTGGAACCGGATGGAAAATTCTGGTTTATGGAAATGAATACAAGGATCCAGGTGGAGCATCCGGTGACAGAGTGGGTAACAGGAATCGATCTTGTAAAAGAGCAGCTGAAGATCGCTTCCGGAATGCCTCTTGAGATATCACAGGAGGATGTCCGGATCCAGGGACACGCCATTGAGTGCAGGATCAATGCTGAAAATCCCCAGAAAAATTTCCGTCCTTCGCCGGGAACTATCCAGGGAGCGCATTTTCCGGGAGGAAACGGGATCCGTGTGGATACCTGTGTGTATAACGGCTGTAAGATCCCGCCATATTATGATTCCATGCTTGCGAAGCTGATCGTTCATGCAGGTAACCGGAAAGAAGCCATTGCAAAAATGCAGAGTGCTCTTGGTGAGGTGATCATTGACGGAATCGATACAAATATTGACTATCAGTACGAAATCCTGAAAGATGAGGATTATCAGTCCGGAAACTTTGACACTGGCTTTCTTGCCAGCCATATCATTGCGGGAGTGAAGATCAATGAGAATTAAGCACATGTTCAAAAAAACAGTCAGGGATATCCGGGGTGAAGAACAGGAAAACACTCCGGAGGTGCCGGATAACCTGATGCGTAAATGCAACGCCTGCAAAGCGGCGGTTTTTGTAGACGAGGTAAAGCAGAATCAATACATCTGTCCCCACTGCGGAAATTATTTCCATGTACCCGCTTATCGTCGGATCAAACTGATCGCAGATAGAAAGAGCTTTGTGGAGTGGGATGCTCACATGGAAGAACAGAATCCCCTTCAGTACAGAGGCTACGAAGAAAAGCTTCAGGGGCTTCGTGAAAAGACAGGGCTTGATGAGGCTGTAGTTACCGGAAAGTGTACTATAAAAGGGACACCTGTGGCACTTGGTGTTTGTGACTGTCGTTTTATGATGTCCAGTATGGGAGAAGTCGTGGGGGAAAAGATCACGCGGGCTTTTGAACGTGCCACAGAGGAGAAGCTGCCGGTAATCCTCTATATCTGTTCTGGCGGTGCCAGAATGCAGGAGGGCCTGGTTTCCCTGATGCAGATGGCAAAAACCAGTATGGCCATCCGGAAGCACAGCGATGCCGGACTTCTTTATGTGCCGGTCCTCACAGACCCGACAACAGGCGGCGTGACGGCAAGCTTTGCTATGCTGGGAGATATTATCCTGGCAGAGCCGAAAGCGCTGATCGGTTTTGCAGGTCCCAGAGTGATCGAACAGACCATCGGGCAAAAGCTTCCCAAAGGCTTCCAGAGAGCGGAATTTCTTCTGGAACACGGCTTTGTGGACAAGATCGTAAAGCGTGAGGAGCAGAGGATCGTATTGGCGGATATTCTGAGATTACATCAGGATAAAGTTCTGAATAATGTACAGTCCGATAATACGGACATTAAAAATAGGTTCAAGTCTGACAATCAGGAATCGATGAAAACTGTTGAGGAAGATAATAGGATCTGGCCGGACTTCGTCCCATCCGGAGATTTCACTCCCTGGGAACATGTCCAACTTGCCAGAGCCAAAACACGCCCTACAGGAAAGGATTACATCGAAGCGCTTTTTGACGATTTCATGGAATTTCACGGAGACCGTCACTGCGGGGATGATCCGGCAGTGATCGGTGGTGTGGCATTTTTCCACGGACAGCCGGTAACTGTCCTTGTACAGGAAAAAGGAGAGGGTACAAAGGAAAACATTACCCGGAATTTCGGAATGGTATCTCCGGAGGGGTACTGGAAATCCCTGCGCCTGATGCAGCAGGCAGAGAAATTTCACCGTCCGGTGATCTGCCTTGTAGATACGCCAGGTGCATTCTGCGGGCTGGAAGCAGAGGAACGTGGACAGGGTGAAGCCATTGCAAAAAATCTCTATACACTGGCAGGTCTCACAGTGCCGGTGCTTTCCGTTGTGATCGGTGAAGGCGGAAGCGGAGGTGCCCTTGCCTTGGCGGTGGCAGATGAGGTATGGATGCTGGAGCATTCCGTTTATTCCATCCTGTCCCCGGAGGGCTTTGCCTCCATTCTCTGGAAAGACAGCAAAAAGGCAAAGGAAGCAGCAGCAGTGATGAAGCTCACAGCTGCAGACCTTTACCAGATGGGGATGATTGAGCATGTGATTCCGGAAGCAGAGCCTGTAAGCCGTGAGAACATAAATGATATTGCAGGTTATCTGGAAAACGGAATTGCGGATTTTCTTGAGAAATATGGCGAAGAAGAGCCGGAGAAGCTTCTGGAACATCGCTATGAACGTTTCAGGAAAATGTAGAAGTAATAAGTGCAGTGATTTTGTAGCCCGCAAAGTAAAAATCCAGTGGAAAAAATGCCATATTTATGTTACGATGGCTTCATAAACAGAGAACCGGAGAAGCTTTTTTGCTCCGGAGAAACAGGAGCGGGTAGAGTGGACAATCGGGAAGTTATAAATGACGTGCTGGTGAATCTGTTCAATGAGATCCTCCGACTGGAGGAGGAAGCCATCATCACAGATAAATATAAAGATATTTCCAACAATGATATGCACATTATCGAGGCTGTAGGCCTTGGAGGGGGGAACATGTCCTCCATTGCAGCCAAGCTTAAGATCACCGTAGGCTCCCTCACAACATCTATGAACAGTCTTGTAAAAAAAGGCTATGTGAAGAGAGAGCGAAGTGAGAAGGACCGGCGTGTGGTATTTATCCAGCTTACAAATAAGGGACGTATGGCATATCATCATCATGCGGAGTTTCATAGGCAGATGACAGAAGCGGTGATCGCAGAGCTGAATGAGAATGAGACAGAAGTGCTGGTAAAAGCACTGGACGGACTGCGTAAATTTTTCAGACAGTATCACGAACAATGAAGAAATGTATAATAAAAGCATCCGGATCGGTAATAAAGGACAATTACCGATCCGGATGCTTTTTGCATAACAGGCATTTTCGACACGGACATTTATTGAAAATGATATTAAATGTCGCCTTTGTTTTTGTGATACGAGAGTTTATTCGTCCCAGCCATCCTGGAAGCGGATATTTACAGAGATATTGCGGACAACGTCTCCTTCCTGAAGCTCCAGATCGCTCTCATCGGAAACCGGAGGAAGCTTTCCCTCAAATTCCATAAGCTCTGTGTAGATCCAGTCGTATGCAGCTGCATTGGCATTTTCGATGGCATCATCCAGCGTGTCACCGTTGGCTTCACAGCAGGCAAGATCCGGAAAAAAAGCATTGTATTTTTTGTCCTCTGTGGGACGGAAAACTGCGGGATATATAAATTTCATAGGTAAGATTCCTTTCTTTTTTAAAATGAAGTGATCCGTGTAATACCACGAATATGGATAGTTTTACCTGACCTAGTACAGCGAATATTAAGTAACCGCCATATTGACTTGTCTGATTTTTCATCTGCTGCGTTGTCGTCAATCGTCGTAGCCACCGCTACGCCTCATTCCTCCGCCTTGCAGATGAAGAAATCATCCTGCGTCAATATGGCAGAAACTTAATTTTCGCTGTACTAGTAAGTATATACTAATTTCAGAATGAGGGCAAGCGAGTTCATGATCCAATGAAAGATCTAAATAAGAACAGCAGAGTTTTTGGGATGCTATAATCAGAAAATTGTCGTATATAAGTAAAAATGATAGATATATAAAACTTTTTATCCTTGTATGTAGGAAATATAGATGCTATACTGTGTAATACAGAGTATGAACGGGGGTTCGAAAGACCTGACGGGAGGCACAGCTATGATTTATACAGCTTTGACGAAAAAAGCTATGAAGGTGGCATACGAGGCACATCATGGACAGACAGATCGAAGCGGGACACCTTATATCTTTCATCCATTTCATGTAGCGGAGCAAATGGATGATGAACTCAGTGTATGTACGGCACTTCTGCACGATGTGATAGAAGATACAGAGATCACATTTGAGGATCTTACCGGAGAATTTCCGGAAGAGGTTGTGGAGGCATTACGTTGTCTTACAAGAGATAAGAATATGAATTATTTCGATTATATCCGGAAGCTTCGGAAGAATCCGATCGCAAAAAAAGTGAAGCAGGCTGATCTGCTCCACAATTCTGATGTAACACGTCTTTCTGACTGCGAAAATATGTCTACTGAACAGATATCACGGCTGCATGGAAGATATAAACGGGCTTTGGAGATACTTCATGATGCCAGGTGATATTATTTTCGCACAAGTCATTTATTGACTTTTATTCAGTTTTTTCATGCGCATGATCCACACAAAATATCCGTGACCTCAGATATTATTGTGGATCTTCTTAGTGGAAGTATGGATTTCTTGCATTGATCTCTATGTAGCATTTGATCGCATATTTGATAAATTCTATGATTTTTTTCATTTTATTTTCCTCCTCTTTTCTTTAACTTACAAATGCATTATAATAAACTCTCGGAAATATTACGTGCCAAAAACACAGAAAAAGTAGTCAAATATTGCGGAGAGAAAAATCCATGTTTCCAGTATACGAAGAAAAAAAGAAGAATCTCCATATTCATCTGCGGACCTTAGCCCATGCTTCACCCCATCTTCATAACTCCATAGAGTTTATCGATATCACAGAGGGAACTCTGGAGCTTGGTATGTGACAGGAACTTTATCATATGGAAGAGGGAGATTTTGCAGTGATCTTTCCGGATGTGATCCATCACTATCAGGTGTTCTCTCCGGGAGAAAACAAAGCAGTCTATCTCTGGGCAAAGCCGGTATTGATTGGTCAGTTTGCGGATATCATCCAGAACAGCTGTCCGGAAGACCCGGTTATAAAAAAGGAGCAGGTGCATCCGGATATTCTAAATGCGGTACGGTGTCTCAGGGCAAACCGCAAGGAGAAGGATGATAATCTTGCAGTGGAACAGGCGTATGTGCAGATCCCGGGATTTGAAAGTCAGAGGACTTTTAACCGGGTATTCCGGGAACGGTACCGGATGACACCAAGAGAATACAGAACATTATATAAGGAAAAATATTTACGAGAGGAACAGACATGATCACAGTAGAGCTGGAACATTTCAGCCTTGATAAAATATGCGATTCCGGACAGTGCTTCCGGATGAGAAAGCTTGGAGACGGACATTTTTCCATGGTGGCGGGAGACCAGTATCTGGAAATGTATCAGAAAGACGGAGTGGTGGATTTCTGCTGCTCTCAGGAGGAATTTATCTGTTACTGGGTGCTGTATTTTGATCTGGATACGGATTATGAAGCTTACATGAATGCTGCTAATCCACGGGATAAATATCTGGGTGCCGCAATAAAGGCAGGAGACGGGATACGGATATTAAGACAGGATCTCTGGGAAATGATCGTTACGTTTCTGATATCTCAGCAGAACAATATCAAGCGTATCCGCAAATGTATCGAAACCATCTGCCGGAAGTACGGAGAGCGAAAAAATTCATCTGCAGGTGTGGAATACTACGCTTTTCCGACTGTAGAGGCGCTAAGTCAGGCAACGGAAGAGGAGTTAAGAGGATGCGGCCTGGGATACCGGGCAAAATATATCGCAGTAACGGCCAGGACCATTGCATCCGGTCAGATCTCTCTGGAAAAAATCTATGATATGCGTTACCCTCAGGCAAAGAAGGAGCTGATGAAGCTCTGTGGTGTGGGAGAAAAGGTAGCTGAATGTATCTGCCTGTTTGCACTGCATCATATGGATGCTTTTCCCATAGATACCCACATCCGTCAGGTCATGGACGTGCATTACAAAAGAGGATTTCCCAACCGCAGATACAGAGGAATGCGTGGGATCATGCAGCAGTATATTTTTTACTATGACTTGTACTCATAGACTGCGGATGCTATCATAGGTGAAAATAAAGGAAAAATCCACGGAGGAAAAAGTAATCAGAAAATATTTACTGCGATTGAGACAACCACGTATAAAAAAGAAAGAAAACAGATATTATATCCGGGGCTATAAGGGAACGGAAGTGATCATCCGTACAGATCATGAGATCCTGAAGAGGATTGCCTATAGGCGTACCTGCGTGAAACAAGTCTGCATTCCTGGAAGATATGAAACAGAAACAAAATATATCTATACAAGAAAAGAAAACAGAAGAAGCCGACCAGTCATAGTTCCGGGCATTCCGACCGGGAGAGAAACGGCTATGCCACGTGCCGTGCGGACAGTGCTCCATGCTCTTTCCTATGGCGGGATCGAAGTGGAGGCTTCCAGAAAGCTGGCAGATCTTAAGAAGATGGATCCTATGAGAATCTTTTACAGGACACTGGATGCGGAAGTTTATAACGGAGACTATAAAGTGCCGATCCGTCTGTTTTTTCCAACAGAAGAGGACATGGAAAACGGTGCCGCCTCCGGAAAAAAACCACCGGTGATCCTGTTTTTCCATGGCGGTGGCTGGGTTACGGAAAGTGTAGAGAATTATCAGCGGGTTTGTGCCAGAATGGCACAGTCTACCGGCCAGATCGTGGCGTCTGTTGAATACAGGCTGGCACCGGAATACCGTTTCCCGGTGGGACTGATGGATTGTTATGTAGCTGCGAAGACTTTTTATACCAATCGTTTTCTTCTGAATACGGATCCGGATCGTATCACCATTATGGGAGATAGTGCAGGCGGAAATCTGGCAGCGGCTGTATGTATGATGGCCAGAGACCGCGGAGATTTTTTTCCAAAAAAACAGATCCTTATTTATCCGGCACTGAACAACTGTTATACGGAAGACTCTCCCTTTGAATCCGTAAAAACAAACGGAACCGGTTATCTTCTCACAGCGGAGAAGATGGAAGATTATCTGAAATTCTATGAGAGTTGTCCAGAAGACAGGAGGAATCCCTAT
This sequence comes from Ruminococcus sp. AM26-12LB, assembly GCF_003480785.1. Taxonomy (NCBI): domain Bacteria; kingdom Bacillati; phylum Bacillota; class Clostridia; order Eubacteriales; family Oscillospiraceae; genus Ruminococcus; species Ruminococcus sp. AM26-12LB. The sequence goes on from NZ_QUJX01000001.1 coordinate 150,298, forward strand.
TTTGCGCCGATCCTGGAGAAGAATTTTCGAAATATGCCGGATACACTGATACTTACCGCTGAGTTCGATCCTCTTCGGGATGAAGGTGAGGCATTTGGTGAAAAACTGAAGGAAGCGGGAAATCGTGTGGAAGTGCACAGGATCGCAGGTGCGTTTCATGGGTATTTTGCACTGGGGATCAAATTTCTGCATGTGCAGGAGAGCTTTGCATATGTAAATCGTTTTCTGGAAACAGAGGAACAGGAAGAAGGAAAGCATCATGAAGAACGAATATGCACAGTGGAGAAAACTTGACAATGCGGCGCTGGCGTTCCCGGCGGTGACAGGAAAGAATGACACCAGGGTATTTCGTTTTTACTGTGAACTGAAAGAAGAGATAAAAGAAGAAAACCTGCAGGAAGCCCTGGAGAGGACACTGGAAAAATATCCTCTTTTCCGTGCAGTTTTAAGAAAGGGACTGTTCTGGTTTTATCTGGAGAGACGTGATATTCCGGCAGTGGTAAAGAAAGAAGCAGGTGCACCCTGCAGCGGACTTTATATTCCGGACAAAAAAACGCTTCTTTTTCGGGTGAGCTATTATAAGAACAGGATCAATTTCGAGGTATTTCATGCGCTGACGGATGGAACGGGAGCCATGCATTTTCTGATGGAGCTGGTGAAAAATTATCTTCAGGAGACGCACCCATCCGCAGAGCTTCCGGAGCTTTTTCCGGATGAAAACATTACGGGCAGGGATATGGAGGAGGACAGCTTTTCCCAGTATTATTCCTCCGACGCGCCAAGAAAGAGAGAGTCCAAGAAGCCTGCTTTCCAGTTAAAAGGCGAGAAGCTCAGGCAGGAGGATATGAATATCACGGAAGTCTGTGTTCCGGTAAAAGAGATCCACGCCCGTGCAAAAGCGGCCGGTGTATCGATCACGGTTTTTCTTACGGCAGCACTTATCTGGGCGATCCATGAAGAAGTACCTCAGAATCAGGCGAAAAAGCCCATTGGTCTGATGATCCCGGTAAATTTGAGAAATTATTTTCCGTCCCGGTCTATGGCAAATTTTTTCGGATGGATCGAGATCAGCTGTTATTTTCAGCCTGATACAGCCTTTGAGGATATTCTGAGATCCGTAAAGGAGCAGTTTGCAAAGGAACTGAGTAAGGACGTGATCGAAGCAAAGCTGAATGACCTGGTAAGCCTGGAGAAAAATCCGATCCTGCGACTGGTACCACTGGAAATCAAAACCCCGTTCCTTCTTGCCGGGACGACTCTCGGAGGGAGGTCTATCACGGCGATCTATTCCAATGTGGGGATCATCCGGATGCCGGAGGAATATCGGAAATATATTCAGAGATTCGGACTTTTTGCAAGCACGGACAGTCTGCAGCTGTGTTCCTGTTCTTTTGGAGATGAGATGGTTTTAAGCTTTACGTCCAAGATCCCCAATGGAAATATTGAGCGGAATTTTGTGGAGAGACTGAAAAATGAGCAGGTATCCTGTACAATTCGGGAGAATGATCTTCCGGGACAAAAAGAGGAGCAGAAACAGCAGATGAAGCTTTTTGAGAGCTTTACATTTCTGTGTATTGTGCTGGCTGTGGTATGTAATCTGATCGATTATCTGCTGGATGGTCATATAGGCTGGGCCTGGTTTGTGACTGCAGGGGCGTTCTGCACCTGGCTGATGGTTTCAGTGGCTTATGTGAAGCGGCGGAATCTTCTGAAGAATGAGATGTGGCAGCTGGTGATCGCAGCTGTTGCAGGAGTGCTTTGGGATGTGTTTACCGGCTGGCGTGGCTGGTCTGTGGATTATCTGCTTCCTCTGGCTGCGCTTGCTGTGATCTGCTCCATGTGGGTGATCACTGCGGTACAGAAGCTGGAGGTGGCGGAATATATGATCTATCTTCTGGAAGCAGGAGCTTTCGGAGGAGTGATCCCTGTGATCCTGTTGGCTGCCGGTGTGGTAACGGTGCTGTATCCGTCGCTGATCTGTATATGCGTCAGCTTTCTGATGCTGGTATGGCTGTTCCTGTTTAAGAGGAAAGATATGGTGCGGGAGATGCAGAAGAAATTCCGTGCATAGAAAATAAAAATAACCGTCGATCTGCAGAGGACTTTTTGAAAATCTGTCTGCAGACCGGCGGTTTTTTGATCAAATCAAGGGAGTCTCCTGCAGGGTTGCGAAAAGCAATAAGCAGTGGGGGAAACTTGTCCGATGTTCGGAGATTAGAATCCGAAGTCCTCATAGTCCTCCGGTGTGAACTTATGATAGATCATATGCTCACCCTCCAGAGACAGACAATACCGGTAGTCATCCGGGATCCCGTCTTCGAAATATACGAGATAATCAAATCCGGTTCCGGTTGTTTTTTCCACGTGTACATGTTCGGAATAAGCATGAAAAACGTCCATCACTTCATCCAGAGTACAGCCATGACGGGCAACCGTGCCTATAAAGCGTACCAGAAATTCACTCGGCTTCCGGTTTTCGTGAACGTAGTCCGAGGCCTGAGGCGGCAGGGTGATGCAGAAACGCCCGTTTTTGGAAGAAGCTGTTACTTTTCCAAGACGGTCACAGGTATGATCTGAGAATTCTTCCATTGCATGCTGCATTTCTTCTTCCGTAAGCTCTGTGCCAAGAAGGCGGTTCAGAGACTGCAGCGGATAATAAAAACGGGTAACTCCGCTCATGTATCCGATCTTTACCTGTTGTTCCTGGATCATATCCAGGAGATTATTTTCCAGTTTTTTGAAATTCATTATGTTTTTCCTTTCCGAGGTCTGAAGGTTTATTGAACTGCATACATTCAGATCCCATTTTTTTCGCAGATATCATTGAGACAGCAGCGGTCACAGTAAGGCTTTGTCCGCGCTGTACAGACTTCTCTTCCATGATTGACAAGACGGTGGCAGAGATCATTGCCTTCTTCCGGAGGTATGATCTTCCAGAGAGCCATTTCCACCTTTTTCGGATCCTTCATGTCATGGACAAGGCCGATGCGGTTGGAAAGGCGGATACAGTGAGTATCTGTTACAATGGCAGGCTTGCCGAATACGTCCCCCATGATCAGGTTTGCGCTTTTTCGGCCCACACCGGGAAGCTTCAGAAGTGCGTTAAAGTCTTCCGGCACCTTGTCGTGATACTGTTCGTGGAGAATGCGCATACAGGCGCTGATGTCCCGGGCTTTGCTTTTTCCAAGGCCGCAGGGACGTACAATGGCTTCGATCGCTTCCGGCTCTGCTGCTGCCAGGGCTGCCACATCCGGGTATTTTGCATAGAGATCCTGAACAACTACATTGACCCGGGCATCGGTGCACTGAGCTGCCAGACGGACACTTACAAGAAGCTTCCAGGCATCATCATAATCCAGTGTACAGTCTGCATCCGGATATTCCTTTTTTAAACGGCTGATAACTTCATAGGCCAGTTCCTGTGTTGTCATTTGTATATGAACCATCCTTTCAATTTCGGTTATATTACTGAATTACTACAGCCAGGATGATACCACAGCATTCGGAGAATTACAAGGTGGACAGGAGTACAGAAGCAGTGTGTGGCATTTGGGAATTTTATCAGCAGAGCAATTTTGGGAATCCCCCCCAGGGGCTTGTTAATACCCTGACAATTTGGTACATTAAACGTGACCTGTGAGGGACCTGAGCTCCCTCACGTGAATAGAAAAGTGCGGAGGAATCAACGTGGAAAAACTTCTCGATGAAATCGAATCTTACTGGAGCACCCGTACAGAAGGGTACTCCGAAGTGAATCATAAAGAGCTTGCAGGAACGCAGAAAAACGCATGGCTTAAGGTGCTGACCAGTCAGTTTCCGGACAAACCCAAGGAAGAGATCCGTATCCTGGATATCGGAACAGGCCCCGGATTTTTTCCTGTGATCCTGGCAGAAGCCGGATATCATGTAGATGCAGTGGATTATACGGAAGGAATGCTGGAAAAGGCAAAGGAAAATGCAGGAGACCTTTGCCGGAATATCCGCTTTTTGAGGATGGATGCACAGAAGCTGGATTTTGAGGATAATACCTTTGACGTGGTCATTTCCCGAAATCTTACCTGGAATCTGGAGCATCCTGATGTTGCTTACAGAGAGTGGGTCCGTGTACTGAAGGTAGGAGGAAGACTTCTGAATTTTGATGCCAACTGGTACGGTTATCTTTATGAGGAAGAGCAGCGTAAGGCCTACGAAAACGACCGGAAAAATGTGGAAAACAACAGCCTGGATGATCACTATCTCTGTACGGATATTGAGCGCATGGAGCGGATCGCCCTCCAGGTACCGCTGTCAAAGATCAGTCGTCCCCAGTGGGATGTAAAAACTCTCCGAGAAGCAGGACTTCTTGGGATCCGCACAGACACAGAAATATGGAAAACGGTCTGGAGTGAGGAGGAGAGATTAAATTATCAGTCCACACCAATGTTTATGGTAACTGGTGTAAAGCCGGATCATTTCCTGAATCTTCCGGTTGCGGCAGGAGAAAAAACAGAAGGCTTTCTTGAGCTCGGAGATGGAGAATTTGTCCTTCCTGCAACTATCATCCGTGGAAAAGATCCTGGAAAAACCGTTCTCGTCACAGCAGGTCTTCATGCAGGAGAGTATGTGGGGATCCAGACCCTGATCGAGCTGTCGAAACGGCTGAAACCGGAAAAGGTAAAGGGCCAGCTGGTTCTGGTAAAGGTGCTGAACCGGGAAGACTTTGAGAAGCGTGCAGGCAGCATCAGCTGGGAAGACGGAAAAAATCTGAACCGTGTTTTCCCTGGCAGAAAAGATGGCACAAAAATGGAACGACTGGCAGCGGCCATCACAGAATCCCTGATCCGGAAGGCAGATTATTATATCGATCTTCACGGCGGTGATGATTATGAGGAGCTGACTCCGTATGTATATTTTGCAGGCGTGGCAAAGCCGGAGATCGTGGAAGCTTCCCGAAAAATGGCAGAGCAGGTTGATGTCCCATATATGGTACAGTCAAATGTGAGCACAGGCGGCGCCTACAATTATGCGGCAAGTACCTTCCATATTCCGGCGGTCCTTCTGGAACGCGGCTGTATGGGAACCTGGGAACGGGAGGAAGTGGATTCCATGCGAAGAGATGTAAGAAATATCCTCTGCAGCATCGGAGCCTATAACGGAATCCGTTCTCACAGTACGTACTATCCTCTGAAAATGGATGATGTGCGTTATCAGTGCGCCAGTGTCAACGGTCTCTGGTACCCGGTGAAGAAACCAGGCGATATCGTTCATCAGGATGAGTATCTTGGAGAGATCCGTGATTATGAGGGAAATGTACAGGAAATCTGTCGTGCAGACATGGATGGTGTGATCCTTTATCAGGTATCAAGCCTTCAGGTTGTGGAAGGCGGCCCTGTGATCACCTACGGAAATATCGTAAGAGAAAAAGACGAGCGAAAAACAAGGATCGCCCAGTACTGGACCAGGCGCAGCGACAGCTTTCTGGAACAGAGAAGAGCAGAGCTTCACAGTGCACTTGCAGGCCGCTGGATGGCTGAGCTTAAGAAGTATCTGCCTGAGAAAAAGAATCTCCGGATCCTGGATGTAGGCTGCGGAACCGGATTTTTTACCATTCTTCTTGCAAAGGAAGGCCATCAGGTAACCGGGATCGATCTGACGCCGGATATGATCACTCATGCAAAGGAGCTGGCGGAGGAAGAAAAAGCAGACTGCCGGTTTATGGTGATGGATGCAGAAGCTCCGGATTTTCCGGATGAGGAATTTGACGTGATCGTATCACGAAACCTTACCTGGACACTTCCGGACGCGGAGCATGCTTATCAGGAATGGTTCCGCGTACTGAAACCGGGCGGAGTGATGATAAATCTGGATGCAAACTACGGAGCAGCAGACTTTGCGGACACTGCGGATCTTCCGGAGAATCATGCTCATCATCAGATCCAGGATGAGCTGATGCAGGAATGCGAGGATATCAAGCGGCAGCTGCCTATCAGTTCTTTTCTGCGTCCGGCATGGGATCTGGAAACGCTGAGCCGTATAGGTGTGGAAGAATTTTCCTTTGACCTTGGTATCAGCAAACGTATTTATACAGAAAAAGACGAGTTTTACAATCCGACCCCGATGTTTTTGATCTTTGCAAAGAAACAGAGGTAGGATCATGCTCAATATAAAACAGATACAGTATTTTGCAGCCTGTGCCAAAACAGGCTCCTTCAGCCAGGCAGCAGAACTGCTTTTTACCACGCAGTCAAATGTAAGCAAGGTGATCCGTTCCATGGAAGACGATATGCGTACCCAGCTGTTTGTCCGTCATGCAAAGGGCATAGAGCTGACACCGGAAGGAGAGCGTGCATATATCCATGTGCAGAGGATCCTGGAAAATATAGATGAACTGGAAATGCAGGCACAGCCACTTGCAAAAAGCAGCCTGTGTGTATGCTTTCATCCCAGCTCCTGGTTTGCGGATACCTTCGTAACGTATTATGAAGCACATAAGTGCGATGATCTTCATTATCAGGTTTACGCAGCAGATACCCATGAGATCATAAAACGTGTGAAAGCCAGACAGGATGATATGGGATTCGCCTATGTGATGCAGAATCAGCTGGCAGCGTTCCAGTATTTTCTTTCCCGGAATTACCTGGAATTTGAGCTGCTGACGGAAACCGAGGTAAATATTTATACCGGGAAAGGGAAAGCAGATGAGGGAGATTTTAATATGTCCCAGCTCAGGCTGATCCAGAGATTTCCCGATGAATTTTCCCCGGATAATTACCGGAACCTTGTAGAGGAAAACGGTCATTCCGCAGTGGAGGCAGAGACTGTAGTCGTAACAAACAGTGATTATATCGTGGAACGTCTTCTTGGGTCCGGAGAGTTGTGTAATATCAGTGGTGCGGATCTTTCCGGCCGTGATCCGGGATATTCCTCCGTGAAATATACATTTCCGGGAGAAGGCCAGAAACTTGTTTACGGGTGCATCTGCCGGAGAGGTGAAGAGCTCAGTGAACAGGGAAAGGATTTTCTGGGATTCGTGAAGGAAAGACTTCAGATTTCCGGAAAGTGATAAAAGAATAAAGCAAAAGACCAGACGGGATTTTTCTGCACGGGACACAGGTTCCTGATACAGAAAAGTCCCGTTTTTTATATGGAATACACATCCATGCCAAACCCGACTGTCCAATATCCCCGTACCGGGGTTGTCCGAAAGCTGTTAAATGATAAAATAATATCAGCAGCACACTCCTCGTGCTGAATATAAAAACACTGTGATGCACATAACCTCCGCGCACTCCTATTTGTGCATACAAATGTTTTGTCGAATAATAACACGACCCTTTCAAAAGCAGTTATGGTTTTGGATGCCATAACTGCTTTTGAAATATGAACACAAATCGCTCCACGATTTGTGTTCATGAGCATGCAGCAGAGCGGAATGCGAATGTCTGCCTTACTGTCTTACATGTAAGTAAAGGGAAGTGGGAAAGGAAAATTATGAACAAAGAAAATAAACTGGTCATCCGGATCCTGAAACGGATCCTTCTGCTTGCAGTGGTTATGTTTCTGCTGTCTGTGGTGGTGTTCTGGCTGGCGAGACTGGCGCCGGGAGATCCCCTGCAGTCCTTTTACGGAGATTCCCTGGAAATGATGACCAGCGAGGAAGTGGCGGCGGCCAGAACGAGACTGGGACTGGATCAGGGGATCGGGGTACAGTATGTAAGGTGGTTTGCCAATGCAGTCCATGGTGACTTCGGATTGTCGCTGAAATACAGGCAGCCGGTTATGAATGTGATCAAACCGCTGATCGGAAATACTCTGGTGCTGGGAGGAATCGCTTATATTGTGATCTTTATACTGGCAGTTCTGATCGCCATATTCTGTACGCTCCATGAGGATCAGTGGATCGACCGGCTGATCTGCAAGATCGGAACAGCAGCCTATTATGTGCCGGCTTTCTGGCTTGGTGTGGTACTGATCCTGATCTTCAGTGTAAATCTTGGATGGTTCCCAAGCAGCGGTGCCTATGATGTGGGAATGGCAGATAGTATCGGCAATCGTATGAAGCATATGATCCTTCCGCTGGTAGTAATGATCTTCAGCCATCTCTGGTATTACGCATATATGATACGTAACAAATTTCTGGATGAGGTGCGGAAGGATTATGTACTTCTTGCCAGATCCAAGGGACTTTCCAAAAGAAAGATCCTGTGGAAGCATTGTCTTCGAAATGTATTGCCGACGATCGTGAGTATCATGGCAGTTTCGGTACCCCATGTAACCGGTGGGACTGTAACTGTGGAAGCTGTTTTCAATTATGCGGGAATTGGAAACCTTGCAGTGGAATCTGCAAAATATCACGATTATAACCTGCTGATGATCGATGTGCTGATCACGGGATTTATCGTATTTTTAAGCAGCTTTGTTGCACAGACTGTCAATGAAGAGATCGATCCAAGAATGAAGGATTCGGAGGTGAGGGTATGGTAGCTGACCGGAAACTTTCAGAAGCTGAGCTTTTTCAGGTAGTTGGTGCCGGGTGGAAGCAGCATGAATCTGAAAAACGAAAAAAAACATTTCAGGAAAAGCTGAAGGGGAAACCGGTATTTTCCATGTTCCTGCTTTTTCTGATCGTTTTGGGCTGTGTATTTGCAAATGTTGTTGCAAATCATGATCCCTCAGGTTTTTATCTCCAGAATCTGAATACACCGCCGGGAAAGGAATTTATCTTTGGAACGGATTCGCTTGGAAGAGATATTTATTCACTGATCTGGTATGGCGGACGGGTTTCTCTGGTGATCGGGCTTCTGGGAGCTGCGATCATTACTGTGATCGGTGTTACCTACGGATGCATCAGCGGAACAGCAGGGCCAAAGGTGGACTCGGTTCTGATGCGGTTTACGGAAATGTGCGGAAGTATTCCGACGCTTCTGCTGATCCTGATCCTGTCAGCAGTCCTTCAGGCCGATGATGTGATCAGCATATCTGTGATCATCGGTATTACCGGATGGTTTGCACTGGCCCGTATTGTAAGAAGTGAAGTGCGGCAGATAAGGAACAGTGATTATGTGATGTATGCAAGACTTTGCGGAGGAAGTTTTGGATATGTGATGTATCACCATCTGATACCGAATTTTGTTTCGGCGATCATGTTTGTGGTGATCTCTTCGATAAGCAGCTGTATTACCATGGAATCTACATTAAGCTTTCTTGGCCTCGGGCTTCCGGCAAATGTAGTCTCCTGGGGAAGTATGCTCTCACTGGCAAATAAAGCACTGATCATGAATACCTGGTGGGTGATCGTGATCCCAGGAGTTTTTCTGGTCATTACTTTAATGTGCATTACCAGTATGGGAAGCTTTGTGAGAAGTGAGGTAAATAATCATTACAGCAATCTCTGATGCAGTCAGAAAAAATATTTGGACGCAAACCGTGATAAAACATTCCGAGGTGTAGATAACCGGTTTGAAAATAAGGAAAGATGAGGAAAACAGAATGAAAAAGAGAACAGGAATCAACTATGGAAGAAAATATGCGGCGATAACACTGGCAGCAGTGACCGCAGCATGTACAGGAGCATCGGCAGGTAGTGCGGTAAACGTAGCTGCGGCAGAAGAAAACAAAACTCTGGTATATGCAGGTGAGTCAGAAAGTACGATCAATCCCCTTCTGAATAACCATGATGAACTTCCGGATCTTATTTTTTCAGGACTGATGAAATATGATGCCAATGGAAAGCCGGTAGAGGATCTTGCAGAGAGCTATACCTTTGACAAGGATACCAATACCTATACTTTTAAGCTTCGAGAGGGTGTTAAGTGGCATGATGGAGAAGATTTTAATGCAGAGGATGTTGTATACACCTATAAGGAGCTTACAGAGGATGAAACCCTGGGAGTCAGCATCACCAGCAACTATCAGGACATCACAAGTATTGAGGCACCGGATGATCAGACTGTGATCTTTACACTGGATCAGTATGATGCTGCCATGCTGGATTACTTTACCATGGGAATCCTTCCTGAGCATCTTCTGGAAGGAGAGGACGTGAATACCACATCCTTTAACCAGAATCCAGTGGGAACAGGCCGTTATAAATTTGAAGACTGGGATGCTACCGGCGGAATGATCACACTGAAACGAAATGAAGATTATTACGGAAAGGTTCCGAGTATTGAAACCGTTGTATACCGTACAGTATCGGATGAGACTACAAAGGCAACCATGCTCCAGTCCGGCGAGGCGGATCTTGCATGGCTGAATTCCAACTATGCTTCTCAGTTCAAGGATAAGGACGGATATAATTACTGGGAGTTCACCACAGCAGATTACCGTGGAGCTGCCATGGATATGAGCACAGATTTCTGGAAGGAAAACGGAGATTCCATCGGCGTTCTGAATTATGCGCTGGATAAGGAGTCCATTATTGCAGGTGTTCTTGCAGGACAGGGAGAGCCGGCATACAGCCCGATCCAGAGAAACCCTCTCGGAACAGATAAGGAAGCCAATATCTACTCCTATGATCTGGATACCTTTACAAAGAAGATGGAAGAGCTGGAATGGAAAAAAGGTGATGATGGGATCTATGAGAGAAACGGACAGAAATTCCACTTTACCATCCAGGTACGTGATTACGAAGAAGAGCGTGTGGATATTGCCAATGTCATGTCTGATATGCTGAAGCAGGCTGGTGTGGAAATGGAAGTAAAGCTTGTTACCAAATTTGACTGGGATGCAGGATACAATGGATTTCTTGCCGGCTATGCAACACAGTTTGACCCGGATATGGCATATGTAAACTTTGTAACCGACGCAAGTGGAAACAACATGCATTATTCCAATGCAGATGTGGATAAATATCTTGAGGAAGGCCGTCACGGTGAGACTGAGGAAGCCAGAAAAGAAGCATATAGTGAATTCGAAAAGGCATATGCCAAGGCACCTGGAATCCTTCTGGTTGCTTATCTTCAGGGAGATTATGTAGGCGTTTCCGGACTTGACGGACTGGATACCACACGTGTTCTGGGACATCATTCCGTAGGTGTTATGTGGAATATTGAAGACTGGACCATTACAAAATAAGGAAAAGATCATGCAGGAAACCGTTTTGGAATTAAAAAACTATTCGGTAAGCTTTGACACACCGGACGGCGAGGTACAGGCCGTCCGGAATGTTGATCTCACGGTAAAAAAAGGAGAGATACTTTGTATCGTAGGTGAGTCCGGATGTGGAAAAACCGTTATGTGCCGTAGCGTGATGAAGCTTCTGCCACCGAATGCACATGTAAAAAGCGGAGAGATCAGTCTCTGCGGAGAGAATATCACAGCCTATAAAAGAAAAAAAATGGAAAAGCTGTGCGGAAGCAAGGTAAGCATGGTGTTCCAGGACCCTATGCTGACGCTGAATCCGACGATCCCTGTTGGTAAACAGATCACAGAGGCTATTATCAAAAATCAGAAAGTATCCGGGGATGAGGCGAAAAAAAGAGCTGTGGAAATGCTGAAGCTGGTAGGGATTCCGGATGCAGAACAGCGCTATGGCCTGCAGCCTCATTTTTTTTCCGGAGGAATGCGTCAGCGTTGTGTGCTGGCTATTGCACTGGCCTGTGATCCGGAAATATTATTTGCCGATGAGGCGACTACAGCATTGGATGCAACCGTGGAAGCAAAGATTTTGGATCTGCTTCTTGAGCTGAGAGAAAAAACAGGGATCAGTATTGTGTTCATATCTCATGATCTGGGAGCTGTTGCAAGGATTGCAGACAGAGTTGCAGTTATGTATGCAGGAAAGATCATTGAGATCGGGACAGCGGAAGATGTTTATTATGATCCCCGGCATCCTTATACCTGGGGACTTCTGTCTTCTCTGCCTGTATTTGCAGGTGAAAAAGGGGAGCTGAATCCGATCCCCGGAATGCCGCCTTCTCTTTTGGATCCTCCGCCGGGAGATGCGTTTGCCGTTCGGAATCCCCAGGCACTAGCAATCGATTATGAACAGACTCCTCCGATGTTTAAGGTCAGTGATACGCATTATGCAGCCACATGGCTTCTGGATGAAAGAGCTCCGAAAATAGAAAAGCCTTCCATTTTGAAGGACAGATTACAGGAAAATAGCGGCCGTAAACAGAAATCGGATAAAAAGGAAGCGTCATTTTTACAGAAAACAGAACAGAAACAGGCGCCTGTACTGATCGAAGCCAGAAATCTGAAGCAGCATTTCCGTATCCGTTCCGATTATACGATCCATGCAGTGGATGATGTTTCCTTCCGTATCCGGGAAGGTGAGATCATGGCACTGGTGGGAGAGACCGGCTGCGGAAAATCCACGACAGCCAGAACGCTTGCAGGAATCTACCGGCCTACAGGCGGGGAGATCTTTTATCAGGGAGAAAGAGTGCCGGATAAAAAGGATCCTTTCGGAATGCGGAAGAAAATGCAGACGGAGATCCAGATGATCTTTCAGGATTCGGGCGCTGCACTGAATCCCCGAATGAGCATACGGCAGATCATGCTGGAGCCTGTAAAGATCAGCCGCAGGATCCGTGACAGAGAAATGCTGGAGAACAGGCTTCGGGAAATCCTGAAGGAGACAGGACTGGATGAAAGCATTCTGTCGAAAAAGCCGGGAGAGCTTTCCGGCGGGCAGAGACAGAGAGTTGCCATAGGAAGAAGCCTTCTCATGGAACCACGTCTTATCATTGCAGATGAACCGATCGCATCGTTGGACATTTCTATCCAGGCACAGATCGTCATGCTTTTTAAAAAGCTTCAGCAGGAAAAAAGATTTTCTTTTCTTTTTATTGCCCATGATCTGTCCATGGTACGTTTTTTAAGTGATACAACCGGTGTGATGAAAAACGGAAAGCTGGTAGAAATGGCACCTACAAAAGAGCTTTTTGAAAATCCGCAGCATCCTTATACACAGTCCCTGCTTTCTGCGATCCATATCCCGGATCCGCTGGAAGAGAGAAAACGGAGGCTGATTGAGTATGAAGAGCCACAGTCTCTTGGAGAGGGCTGGAAAGAATTATCCGCATGTCACTGTGTGAGAATATAAGAACATGATGGAATACATATGCATGACAAAATGGAATATGTAAAATCCCCCCGCCGGGGTTGTGGCAGAACAGCCGTGTTGTTAAACTTTTGTTATTCGAAATACTGAGAAACAAAGTGCGGAGAGGAAAATATGGGAAAATATATAATAAAACGGTTGCTGCAGTTGATCCCGGTCCTGATCGGGATCACATTTCTTTCTTTTGCCATGATGCGGCTTGCCGGCGGAGATGCAGTAACTTATATGTATGAAAATGCAGGCTCTGCAGTATCCCAGGAGGTCATTGATAAGGCAAAGGCAGAATATGGCCTTGATAAACCATTCCTTGTACAATATGCTGCCTGGTTTGCGGGAATGGTAACCGGAGATATGGGAGAGAGCTATGTGTCTCACAGAGATGTCTATGAAACCTTTATTTCAAAGCTTCCGGCAACGATGATGCTGACTCTGTCATCGATCCTTCTTACAATTGTTCTTGCGATCCCGTTGGGAATCCTGTCAGCAGTAAAGCACAACAAATGGGTAGATTATCTGATAAGATTTTTAAGCTTTATCGGCAATTCCATGCCGAATTTTTTTGCTGCCATGGTCCTGATGTATTTTCTGTCCATCAGGCTGGGCGTTTTACCGGTAGTCACAAATACAGATCTCGGACAGAGTATCATTCTGCCGACACTGACACTGGCGATCTCCATGGCTGCAAAATATACCAGACAGGTGCGTGCCACGGTTCTGGAAGAACTGAATAAGGATTATGTGACCGGAGCCCGGGCAAGAGGGATCCGCAGTCGTGTGATCATCTGGAAGAGTGTAATGAAGGCTTCCATGCTGACGATCATCACACTGCTGGCTCTGTCCATCGGCAATCTTCTGGGAGGAACTGCCATTGTGGAAAATATCTTTATGTGGGATGGTGTCGGAAAACTGGCGGTAGATGCGATCACCATGCGTGACTATCCGATCATCCAGGCTTATGTGGCATGGATGGCGGTTATTTATGTTCTGGTAAATCTGGTGACAGATATTATTTACCACTATCTGGATCCGAGAGTACGACTTGGAGGTGACAGAGCATGAGTGGAAAAAATAATATCACAGTCCGGAAGCAGAAGATCCGGAAAAATCATACAAAAGCAAAGCTTGTCTTTTTTCTTGTGCTCACAGCATTGCTTCTGTTTGTAGCGGCATTTGCAAAATATCTCTGCCCTTATGATCCTTATGCCCAGGATCTGGCACTTGCCCAGAAACCGCCGGGACCGGAGCATCTGCTCGGGACAGACCGTTATGGAAGAGATATGCTTTCCCGTGTGATCATAGGAAGTACGACCAGTATTTATGCAACGCTGCTCCTGGTTGCGGTGATCACTGTGGTGGGAACGGCTATTGGTATTTTCTGTGGCTGGAAGGGCGGAAAAGCCGATACCGTTCTGATGCGTATCTCCGATCTGTTCCTGGCTTTTCCGGGACTGGTATTTGCCCTGGCAGTAGCAGGTGTTCTGGGAGGCGGTATCCAGAATGCGATCATTGCCCTGGCAGTGATCAGCTGGCCGAAGTTTGCGAGACTTGCCAGAGGGCTTACTCTGACTCAGAAGGACTCCGCATATCTTATGGCGGCGAAGCTTTCCGGAAGCAGTACAGGAAAGCTTCTGTTCAAACATATCCTTCCCAATATCGCAGGCCCCATCCTTGTTACGTCAGTTCTTGATATCGGAACCATGATGATGGAGTTGGCAGGACTTTCCTTTCTCGGGCTTGGGGTAAAGCCTCCAATGGCAGAATGGGGAAGTATGATCAACGATGGAAGAAGTATGCTGCAGATTTCACCATGGATGGTACTTGCGCCGGGAATGGCGATTTTTATTACAGTAATGATCTTTAATCTTCTGGGAGATACGATCCGTGATTATATGGATCCGAAGGAACGAAACAGGAGAAGAGGATAACAGGCACTTATAAATAAACATAACAGAGAAAGTGAGAGCGGAGATTATGAAGAAAAAGATTCTGGCAGCAATGCTTGCTGCGTCAATGGTCATGAGCATGACGGGAGTTCCGGCAGCAGCAAAAAGCAAAGAAAAGAGTGAAGGAACTACTTTTGTTTACGGAACTACCGGATACAGTGAAGAAATGGGAGATGCAGGATTAAACCCTCACGACAATTATTCCGGATGGAGCTGTCTGCGTTATGGTGTAGGAGAAACATTGTTTAAGTACAATGACAACATGGAGGTAGAGCCATGGCTTGCTACAGATTATGAATTTACAGACGATAATACAGTAAAGATCACCCTTCGTGACGGTGTGAAATTTTCCAGCGGAAGAACCATGGATGGAGAAGCGGTAAAGGAATGCCTGGATGATCTGATCGCAAACCATGACCGTGCACCTTACGATATGAAGATCGATAAGATCGAAGCAGATGGAATGACAGTAACGATTCATACTTCCGAACCATGTCCGGCACTGATCAATTACCTCGGTGATCCGTATGGTGCCATCATTGATATGGATTATGGTGTACAGGGAGAGGGCGGCTCTGCAAATGTGGCAGGAACAGGCCCCTATGTTGCAACAGAGGTATCCCCAACAGAGATCAAGCTGGTAAAAAATGAGGATTACTGGGGCGGAGATGTAAAGGTAGACAACGTTATCGTAAAATCCTTCTCAGACGGAAGTGCCCTGACAGCAGCATTGCAGACAGGGGATATACAGGGAACCTATGGACTTCAGTATGATAACTATGCGCTTTTTGACGGAAATCCGGACTATCAGATCAGCTCTGTGGCAACAAGCCGCTGTTTCTTCGGACAGTTTAATATGAAGTCTGAACTGATGCAGGATCAGAATGTGAGAAAAGCCATTGAGATGGGAATCGATAAGGACGGCTTCTGCAGTGTGATCATGGAAGGACGAGGTGTTCCGGCAGTGGGAGCCTTCCCAAGCAGCTTTTCCTATGGAAACGATGCAGTAAAGGCACCGTCCTATGATCCGGAAGAGGCGAAAAAGCTTCTGGAAGAATCCGGATGGACAGATACGGATGGAGATGGCTATGCAGATAAAGACGGAAAGAAGCTGTCCATCACATGGCTGACCTATCCAACCCGTCTGGAACAGCCTAAGCTTGCAGAATATGCACAGTCCACTTTAAAGGACATCGGAATTGAGGTCGATGTCAACAATACAGCAGACCATGCGACGTATGCAAAGAATGGAGAATTTGATGTATATGTAAGCTCGCTTACAACGGCACCTACCGGTGATCCGGAATATTTCTTCACAAGTACAGTTGTATCTGACGCTGCCAAAAATTATGGCAAATACAGCAATTCGGATCTTGATGATATCGTAGCGAAGCTGCATGAGACCTTTGATACAGATGAGAGAGGCAAGCTTGCTGTGGAAGCACAGCAGACCATTCTGGATGATGATGCGTATTTCTTTGTTTCTCATCTGAATATGGGACTTGTATCAAAGTCAAATGTATCAGGACTGACTGCTCATCCATGTGATTATTACGAGATCACGGCAGATCTGGAAGTGAAATAAGATGGGATCATTGTTGAAGCTTGAGCATGTGACGATCTGCTACAATGGAGAACCGGTTGTATATGATGTGGATCTGAAACTGAATAAAGGGGAGATCCTGGGGGTGGTAGGCGAATCCGGAAGCGGAAAAAGTACCATCATCAAGGCAATCATGGGACTTTTGGGAAATGAAGGCATGGTGACAGAAGGAGATATCTGGTACAAAGGAAAAAATGTGGTGGATATGCCGGAAAAAGAATTACGCAGACTTCTGGGTCCTGAGATCGCCATGGTCTTTCAGGATTCAGGAGCAGCCCTTTGTCCCATCCGCACCGTGGGCGATCAGATTTATGAGAGTATGCGGGAGCATGAAAGGATCAGTCGTAAAGAGTGTGCGGAGCGCGCCGTCCGGATGATGGCTAAGATCGGCCTCAAGGATGGGGAACGTGTTTTGCAAAGCTACCCATTTGAATTGTCCGGCGGCATGAATCAGCGTGTGGGAATCTGTATTTCCATGCTGCAGAATCCGTCGCTTCTTCTGGCAGATGAGCCTACCAGTGCCCTGGATGTAACCATACAGAAACAGGTGGTTGAGGAAATGCTGCTGATGCGTAAGGAATACGGAACAGCCATGATCGTTGTCACACACAACATCGGTGTGGTGGAAAAAATGGCAGATAAGGTTCTGGTACTGAAAAACGGAAAGGTGAGGGAATACGGAAAAACAGCTCAGGTTCTGACAGATCCGGAGGATCCCTATACAAAAGAGCTTATGAGTTCGGTACCTCGTTTGAAACGTACAGGTACCGGAAATGGAGGCAGATGATGACAGAAAATAAAAACATTCTGGAAGTACATCATTTGAAAAAAAGCTTCACCACCGGTAAAAAATCCTTCACGGCTGTAGAAGACGTAAGCTTTTCTCTGAAAACGGGGGAAGTATTAGGAATCGTAGGTGAATCCGGCTCAGGAAAAAGCACTGTGGCGAAGATGATCACACATCTGACAGAACCCACCGCCGGAGAAATTTTTTTCATGGAAAAGGATATCACACATGCAAGGGGAAAAAATCTCCGGGAAATCTACCGGGAAATGCAGATGATTTTTCAGACACCGGCAGAATCCTTTGACCCCAGATGCACTCTTGGGGACGGAATCGGGGAAAGTCTCCGGAATATGGGGATAAGTAAGAAGGAAACCAGGAACCGTGTGGAAAAGCTTCTGCTTACCTGCGGACTGACTCCGGAATATGCAGACCGGTATCCCCATCAGGTCAGCGGAGGGGAGTGCCAGAGAGCGGCTATTGCCAGAGCCCTGGCTGTGGAACCCAGAGTGCTGATCTGTGATGAAGCAACCAGCGCCCTGGATGTGACTGTGCAGAAACAGATCATGGAGCTGCTTCAGAAGTTAAAAAAAGAAAACCAGCTGTCCTTTCTTTTTATCTGCCATGATCTGGCCCTTGTCCAGCTGTTCTGCGACCGGGTGATCGTGATGCATGACGGACATGTGGAAGAGGAAGGGACACCGGAAGAGATCATTGAGCATCCGAAGACAGAGTATACGGAGCAGCTGATCCGGTCGGTGCTGTGATAATGACAGATAAAAACAAAAGAGCGAAGCCCTCAGTAGTGCGAATACTGAGGGCTTTTTTGCAGGTTACACGTTGACGCATTTTCCCTCACCCGATATAATTAAAAAAGAATCGAAACCGGATGAAAACGGAATAAATATAGAGGAGACCACAAAAAATGGCAGAAAATTTACAAATCAGACTGGCAGATCCCGGTGAGGCGGATCGTCTGGCAGAGATCGAGGCAATCTGTTTTCCACCTGCGGAGGCAGCAAGTCATGAGGAAGTTGTGAAGCGTATGGGAGCATTCCCGGAGAATTTCGTTGTAGCAGTAAAGGATGAGCAGATCGTAGGCTTTATCAACGGAGGAACCACAGATAAACCAATACTCCCGGATGAATTTTATCATGATATCACGCTTCACAGAAAGAACGGGGAGATCCAGACGGTATTCGGACTGAATGTGATCCCGGAATACCGTCATCAGGGAATCGCCGGAGAGCTTGTGGAATATTTCAAGGAGCTTGCGAAAGAGCGCGGAAAAAAAGCCCTGATCCTTACCTGCAAGGAGCATATGATCCCATTCTATGAGAGCCACGGACTGAAGAAGCTGGGTGTGGCAGATTCCTGTCATGGCGGAGCAACCTGGTATGATATGCAGATCTGGTTCTGAGAAATGAAGACAGTAACAGAAGAAAAAAGAAGAGTCAGCTGCAGAAACAAAGGTCAGCTGAATAAGAAACCAGAGGAAAAATAAATGAGAATACGAATGTACAATGTGGGATTCGGAGACTGTTTCTGTATCCGTGACAGAAAAAGCAGCCTGCTTGTGGATTTCGGGGCAGCCAACAGCAAGATCGAAGGGCGGCCACGGAGAGAGGTCTTTGATGTGATCATCTCAGACCTTACCACTATCCGCAAAAAAAATCTGCTTCTGACACATTTTCATCCGGACCATGTTTCCGGATTGCTTTATATGATGCGTTACCGAAGAGATGCCTACGAATTTGAAAAGATCTATCTTCCGGATGTATTTTCCGGTCCGGAAATGAAATACACACTGGCGCTTCTGCTCCTTGCGGATGTGACAAAAAAGGCCAGCCTTCCCGGAAGACGTGTCAGCCTTTTTGCCCTTGCAGAAGCTCTTTGCGCCAGAAGGGTAAAGATCGACCTTTTATCCAGAGGCTCAGAGTTTGAGGGGAAATATACAGCGCTCTGGCCGGATCTCAGTGAAGTCAGCCGGGAAACGGAGGACGTATTTAATTCCCTGATCGAGAATCATGAAAACGCAATGACCGAGCTTGTGAACATTGCGGAGGAGGTACGTCAGCTGTTTTTGTCCATGACAGAGGAGATGCCGGAAGCAGAGCAGAAATCTGCTCCACTGTCTGAGGCATCTTTGGTGGAAGAGGATACAGAGGAATCCGAGCGCTCTTTGACAGGACAGACAGAGCCTGGTGGGGAAAACGAAGGATATACGCAGGAGAAGCTGGAGCTTATAATGGAAGATACAGGCACAGCAGCTGAGGATACAGCAGAGGTTCCGGAAGAAGCCGAAAAAGAGAGAGCACGTCGCCTTAAACCGGAAAAGCTGGAAAAGAAATTCCGTGAATTACAGGCAACCGAAGAATTTCAGGCACTTCTGGAAAGTGCGGAAAAACAGGGGCATTTTCTGCGTCAGTTCCGTCACAAGATCAGTCTGGCATTTCAGAATACCGGAGACGGAGAGCTGAACCTTCTGTTTACCGGAGATGTACAGCCACAGTACATGAGGATGATCGCAGAAAACTATGATGGCAGGATTCCGCTTCATGAGCATTACTGGTGTATCAAGGTACCACATCATGGTACGGAATCTCATTTCTTTGATTTCAGCAGTTTCTCCCCGGAGAATATGATGATCCCCAACGGAGCTTACTACGACAACAGCAAGAAGAAATCCAAGAATCAGCGCACTTCCATGCAGTATGGCGGTTTATTTTATATTAATGACGCGCATATGTATTGTTCCAACTGTGACTGCTGTGACAGCTATGAGAACGGATGCTCCTGCAGGGAGTATGATGTGATATCACCATCGTATTATAAAGATATCTGATCATGTTACAGATGGATTTCTGTTGAGTTATATACGATCCGGTCATTCATGCAGACAAAGAAGACGGTAATTTCTTTGTCTGCGTTTTTGTTAAAAAGACAGGATGTACATGTGGACAGAGGAAAAGAGATACAGGAGGAAAAGTTTTGAAACAGATCGCAGACCTGCACATACATTCCAGATATTCCATGGCAACCAGCAAAGATGGCACGCCGGAGATGCTGGATCTCTGGGCGCGGAAAAAAGGGATTACACTCCTTGGAACCGGAGATATGACACATCCCATCTGGCGGCAGGAGTTGAAGGCGAAGCTGATCCCTGCAGAACAGGGACTGTTCCGGCTGAAAGATGAATATGTTTTGCCGGAGGCGTCACGCTATCCTGAAAAAGCACCCAGATTTGTATTGTCCGGTGAGATCAGTTCCATCTATAAAAAAGGCGGAAAAACCAGGAAGGTGCACAGCTTGATCCTGCTTCCGGGATTCAATGAGGCAGATGCTTTTGCCGCAAGGCTGGAAAAGATCGGAAATATCCATTCAGACGGACGTCCTATCCTTGGCCTGCCCTGTCATGATCTTCTGGAGATCATGCTGGAAGTCAGTGAGGAAGGCATGTATATTCCGGCGCATATCTGGACGCCACATTTTTCCCTGTTTGGGGCAAAGTCCGGTTTTGATACCATAGAAGAGTGCTTTGAGGATCTGACTCCGTACATTCATGCACTGGAAACCGGACTGTCCTCAGATCCAGTGATGAACTGGCAGATTTCGGCGCTGGATGGATATCAGCTGGTATCACACTCTGATGCACATTCCCCGTCAAAACTTGGACGGGAAGCAGATCTTCTGGATATTGAGCTTTCCTACCGGGGCTTGTGGAATGCGGTGCAGAAGGGAGAAGGACTTACGGGCACCATCGAATTTTTTCCGGAAGAGGGAAAGTATCATTATGACGGACACCGGAAATGCGGCGTCTGCCTGAGCCCGAGAGAGGCAGAAAAGTATAATGGTATCTGTCCGGTGTGCGGAAAGAAACTGACCATGGGTGTGGATCACCGGATCCTGCAGTTATCTGACCGTGACGAGAGTTCAGCGGCCATGCCGGAAAGCGGCCGCCCATATGAAAGCCTGATGCCGCTGCCAGAGGTGATCTCCGCCTGCGTGGGATTTTCCACGGCAAGCAAAAAAGTTCAGGGACAGTACGAGGCTCTGCTTGAGAAACTAGGTGCAGAATTTACCATATTGAGAGAGGTTCCGCCGGAAGATATCCGAAAAGCCGGCGGAGAAGTTCTGGCGGAAGGCATCCGGCGGCTCCGTGCAGGAGAAGTGTTGCGGAAACCGGGATCTGACGGAGAATATGGAAAAATAGAATTGTTTTAAGCGAATCAGGTAAGTCCTCTGCGGGATTGCGAATATCGGCTTGATCCAATTAAGAAAATTTCTGAAATGGTGTGAAAAGAAGCAGCTGTTAAATATTTATGTATTGTGAAGAGTATTGCCGGTCATAGCGTGAGCTGCAAAAGGTAAAAGGCGATAATGATAAAGGATTGGAGCAGGATAGAGATCATGAAAGAAAAAATCGGCATTATATCAGACACTCACGGTCTTTTGCGGCCGGAGGTACTGGAAATCTTAAAAGACTGCAAATACATTCTTCATGCCGGAGATGTCAATAAAGATGAGATCCTGGATGTACTGCGTTCCATGGGGAATCTCTATGTGGTCCGTGGAAATAATGATAAAGACTGGGCGGAAAATCTCCGCACCAGTCTAAGCTTTACCATTGGCGGCGTAAAATTTTTTATGGTTCATAACAAAAAAGACGTTGCGTGGGAGCTGGGGGACACACAGGTGGTCATCTTCGGGCATACTCACAAATATTTTGAGAAGATGATCGATGGCAGACTGTGGCTGAATCCGGGAAGCTGTGGAAGAAGCCGCTTTGGCGGAGAGGTTACCATGGCGGTGATGACTGTGGAGGATGGCAAATATCAGGTGGAAAAAATCATTTTGGCGGAAAATTCCAGGAAATGATCAGAACCCTGTTTATAGATCCTTTTATGCAGAGCTGTTTCTGTAGATTACTGGAATACGCTGATGCATAAAAGGATTTTTTGTATTTTATTGGATACAATCCTTGTAATTTTGGATTTGTAGCGTATAATAAAAAAACGTTTAAAACAAAAGTGGTCTTACCACTTTTGAAAAATTCGTTTGAGCGCAGACTTTGAACGCAGCTGCGTTCATGAGTATGCAGTAAAGCAAAATGTGAATATGCGCTTTACATGAATCAGGAGGGATGCAACATGAAGCATGTGCAACAGTTCAGCATCATCCTGTTGATTTCCGTCATTGGAGAATTACTGAAAACCTTTCTTCCACTTCCGGTACCGGCCAGTGTCTATGGATTGATCATTATGCTGGTGGCTTTGCTCACAGGTATTCTGAAGCTGGATCAGGTCAAAGGTGCGGCAGATTTTCTGGTTGAGATCATGCCGGTGATGTTTGTGCCGGCTGGTGCGGGACTGATCACAGCCTGGAGTACTCTGAAACCGATCTGTGTACCGGTTCTCATCATGACGTTTATCAGCACGGTGATCGTAATGGTCGTAACAGGAAAAGTAACACAGGGAGTGATCCGTATGGGAAAGAGAGGAACTGAAAAATGATGGAATTCATAAAAAACTCCGCATTTTTCGGAGCAATGATAAGTCTGATCGCCTATGAGATCGGTCTGATCCTGAAAAAGAAGTTTAAAATGGCGATCTTTAATCCGCTTTTGATCTCGATCATCTGTGTTATTGGTGTTCTTTTGATCTTCCATATTGATTATGATGATTATAATGAAGGTGGAAAATATATCAGCTATCTGCTGACCCCGGCAACAGTCTGTCTGGCAGTGCCCCTTTATGAGCAGATCCATCTGCTGAAAAAAAATCTCAAGGCAGTGGCTGCCGGGATCTTTTCCGGAACGCTGGCCGGGCTTTGCAGCATTCTGCTTATGGCGAAATTGTTTGGCTTTGATCATCAGGAATATGTCACCATGCTTCCGAAGTCTATCACAACTGCTATCGGAATGGGTGTTTCCGAGGAGCTTGGCGGTATCGTGACCATCACCGTTGCTGTGATCATCATCACAGGAGTTCTGGGAAATATGATCGCAGAGGTTGTCTACAAGATCGCAAAGATCGAGGAGCCGATTGCAAGAGGTCTTGGACTTGGAACATCTGCCCATGCTATCGGAACAGCCAAAGCCATGGAGCTTGGCCCGGTAGAAGGAGCCATGAGCAGCCTTGCCATTGCCGTAGCCGGATTGCTTACGGTTATAGGTGCGTCTGTGTTTGCTGGAATGATGTAAAAGCAGATATCATAGGATTTCAAATGCCCTTTCAAAGTGTCACATTTTACAAGTCTGTCGTTTACGGCAGGCTTTTTTTGTGGATCTTAAAGACGAACATATTTTTGTATAAAATAAACAAATGTTCGGAAAAACCATATTTGTACCGTTTTATTGGACTAAAAATGAGCTATAATGCAAACATATAGAAAATATGTTTGGAAAATATGTTCGATAAATCGTGAGACGAACATAGGACAGGGAGGATGGATCTTATGTGGAATACAGAGAGCAGCAGGAAGGCAGTATTGGCAGAAGGAAGATATGTGGAAGCTGAGAACGGACATTGCGGCAGACAGAAGCTTTCCTCAGGAATGGCAATGGTACTGGGTGCACTTCTTACAATGGAGATCATGCTTGGCGGGGCGATGCTGTTTAATTTTGATTTCCGCGGAGCAGATATCGTTGCTGTTGTATTGTCATTCATGGTATTATATTTTGCAGTGGTAGCATCACTGACAGACAAGTAGCAGAACGGAGGAGAAAGGATGCCAAGGGTCTTTAACCAGAAGATTAAAATTTTATATCTGATGCGCATTTTTCTGGAGCAGACGGACGAAGAGCATCCGATGTCTGTGAAGGAGCTGATCGCCTATCTGAATAGTCTGGGGATCAGTGCAGAGCGTAAAACTGTCTATGATGATATTGAAACCCTGCGGAATTTTGGAATGGATATCCTGAACCGGCGGGAGCACCCGGCTGGTTTTTATCTTGCCAGTCGGGAATTTGAGCTTCCGGAGCTGAGACTTCTGGTGGATGCAGTACAGTCCTCCAGATGTATCACCAATGGGAAATCCCGACAGCTGATCAGGAAACTGGAGAGCCTTGCCAGTGTTTATGAGTCCAGACAGCTGCGGCGACAGGGATTTGCAGAGAACCGTATCCGGACTATAAACGAGAATGTGTATTACAGTATTGATATGATCCAGCGTGCATTAACTGAGGACAGGCAGATTTCTTTTCAATATTGTGAATGGACTGTGGAGAAGAAGCTGCGTCCGGAGAATGAGGGAGAACGATATTCGGTCAGTCCCTGGGGACTTGTATGGCAGAATGAGGAGTATTATCTGATCACTTACGATGAGAAGTGTGGAAGGGTTAAGCAGTATCAGGTAGATAAGCTCCAGCAGATCCGTATAGAGAAGGAGGTGCGACGCGGCAGAGAATTTTTTGAGAATTATGATATAGGGGAGCTGACATCCAGGACCTTCGGGATGTTTGGCGGCAGAGAAGTAACCATATGTCTGGAAGCACATAACCGCTTGGTCGGGGTGGTGCTGGATCGGTTTGGCAGAGATATTATGATACACAGGAAGGATCCTGAACATTTCAAAACACTGGTTCGTGTAAATATCAGTGACCAGTTCTTTGGCTGGATAGCCAGTCTTGGCCCGGATGCGGTGATCGCGTCACCGGATGAGGTTCGCGATAAGTACCGGGAATTTCTTGAGAAAAGTCTTTCTAATTACAAATGATAAATATATGATAAAGAAAATCTGTATATAATAAAGATTCAGGAAAATTCACTCCTGAGTCTGCAGGTTTTCAACAGAAATAATATATAAAAAAATAAATGAAAACAGACAAAAATGAGAAAAATCATATAATAGCTGCATCTGAAATATAAAAATAATATAGATAGCATATATAAAAAAGATAATAGACATCGCGATGCTTAAGTGCTATAATGCT
This sequence comes from Ruminococcus sp. AM26-12LB, assembly GCF_003480785.1. Classification (NCBI taxonomy): domain Bacteria; kingdom Bacillati; phylum Bacillota; class Clostridia; order Eubacteriales; family Oscillospiraceae; genus Ruminococcus; species Ruminococcus sp. AM26-12LB. The sequence continues at coordinate 175,609 of NZ_QUJX01000001.1, forward strand.
TTCGACTCTTAGGAGGGAATAAATTTTGCCATTTCAGGCAGATTACGGACGGTGAAGATATGACTGTAAAAGCAAGAATGCTAAAGCTTCTGGAGCAGCACGAGAATGAACTGATATCCGGAGAGGCGGCAGCAGCAGAACTAAACTGCACACGGGCAGCCATCTGGAAAGCTGTGAAATCCCTTCGTGAAGAGGGATATACCATAGAAGCTGGACCAAACAAAGGCTATGTGCTTCGAGGAGGCAGCCGTTTATCGGAAGAAGGAATACGGCTTTACCTCGATCATCCGGATGTCCCTGTAAAAATATACAGAGAACTGGATTCTACAAACCGGGCAGCCAAGGAGGCTGCATTTTCCGGAGAAGCAGGTCATGGTGCACTGATACTGGCGCGCAGACAGAAAAGCGGAAGAGGCCGAAGAGGCCGAAGTTTTTATTCTCCTGAAAATGCAGGACTTTATATGAGTATCGTTCTAAGACCTGACCGAACTCTGAAGGAAGGACTCCTGATCACTACAGCGGCGGCAACTGCAGTGTGCCGTGCAGTGAAGAAAATCTGCGGGATCGACCTTGGGATCAAATGGGTCAATGATCTGTATTTTCATAATAAGAAAGTGTGTGGGATACTGACAGAGGCTGTTACAGACTTTGAAAGCGGGAACATTGAGTTTGCAGTTGTAGGAATTGGTTTGAATCTGTATATGCCGGAAGATGGGTTTCCTGAAGATATACAGGAAACGGCTGGAGCATTATTTGAAAACAGGAATGACGCAGAGCATATAAACTGCAGTATTCTTGTGGCGGAGATCGTCAATCAGCTTCTCATGGAAGTGGAGACTCCGGGACTTTCCAGAGAATATACAGAAAATAATATCATTCCTGGAAACATGATCGTGATCACAGACGGACAGTGTACAAGGGAAGCTTATGCAGAATCCATAGCACCAGATGGAAGGCTTCTTGTGAGAGAACAGGATGGTTCAGAAACCCTGCTTTCTTATGGAGAAGTATCTGTACGCAGGAAGTCGGATCAAGGTTAATTGAAATGAATTGTATATTTTGTATAAAAAACAGATTCTTTTTTGTGCAAAACAGGCAAAAATAATATTGACATTCTGGAAATGCGGAGTAAAATAAAGTCAACTACAAGGCGTGGTCATACCAATTATAAAAAGATACGATCAGCGCCAAGAGAAAAGGAGGGAGAAAAACGGGAGATTTATCAAGTACACTGGCAGAAGAACTAAACAGTAAGACAGCCTTTACCATTCCGGCGTTTGGTGGAATACCAATTGCAGAATGCGTGGTAGTCACATGGGTCATCATGGCGGTTCTTGTGATTCTGTCTCTGATCTTAGTTCGGAATCTCAGTGTGGAAAATCCGGGTAAGAAGCAGCTGCTTCTGGAGACCGGGGTAAGTTTTCTTCAGGATTTCTTCATGGGTATCCTTGGAGAAGAAGGCAAACAGTATGTGCCTTATTTGATGTCAACCGTAATTTACATCGGAATAGCCAATATCGCAGGCGTATTTGGTTTTACACCACCAACGAAGGACATGAATGTTACCATTGCGCTGGCGCTGATGAGCATTATTCTGATCGAGTATGCAGGCTTTCATAAAAGGGGACTGAAGGGTTTCCTGAAAAGCTTTGCGGAGCCGGTTCCGATCATGCTTCCGATCAACATTCTGGAAATAGCGATCAGACCTACATCTCTCTGCATGCGGTTGTTCGGTAATGTTCTGGGAAGCTTCGTAGTTATGAAGCTGCTGGAGTTTGTTTGTCCGGCCATTCTTCCCATACCATTCAGCCTGTATTTTGATTTCTTCGACGGATTCATACAGGCGTATGTATTTGTATTCTTAACATCCTTGTTCATTAAGGAAGCAATTGAGTAGTGAAGCGGAAGATCCGCTTGATCTAAAAATGAAAAAAATTGTATTTTACAGGAGGAAAAAACTATGTTAATCGCAATTGGTGCAGCTATCGCAGTTCTTACAGGTATTGGAGCAGGTATTGGTATCGGTCTTGCAACATCTAAAGCAGTAGAAGCTATCGCAAGACAGCCAGAGGCAGAGAGCAAGATCAGTAAAGCACTTCTTCTTGGATGTGCTCTTGCAGAGGCAACAGCTATTTACGGTTTCGTAATCGGTCTTCTGATCATCATCATGCTTGGCTAATAGGTAAAGACGAGATACTAATTCAGGATTAAGAGAGGCAGGTGGACCAGGTGATTAAAATTGATATCAACCTTGTCTTTACTATTATAAACCTGATCGTTCTTTATCTTTTAATGAAGAAGTTCCTTTTCGGCCCGATCATTGGTGTTATGGAGAAGAGAAAAGCTATGATCGATGAGCAGTTTGCTTCAGCAGAGAAGACAACTACTGAAGCAAACCAGCTGAAAGGACAGTATGAGGATGCACTGAAATCTGCGAAGGAGGAATCCTTCAGTATTGTAGAGCAGGCTAAGGACGAGGCAAAAGTACAGGCAGACAGCATCGTGAAGAGAGCTAATGATCAGGCTGGTCAGATTCTTGAGAAAGCAAGAAGAGATATCAGCACTGAGCAGGAAGCTGCTATGAAAGCGATGGAAGGCAAAGTGGCTGAGCTGGCAATGGATGCAGCATCCAGAATCATGGGAAAAAAGAACGACGAAGCACAGGATATGTCCCTATATGACCAGTTTTTAGAAGGAGCAGGTGATCCTCATGACAGAGACGTCCATTAATTATGCAAAAGCATTATACGGTCTTTCTGTCCCGGGGGAGGCAATCTGCGAAACAGGAAGGATTTTTAAGAATACACCTGAGATAGGTAAGATGCTTGAAAATCCACTTGTTTCCCTCAAAGAAAAAGAACAGGTAATAGAGCGGGTTTTTCCGCAGGAAATGAAGAGTTTTCTTAAAGTAACGTGTAAGTATCAGAAGATTGACAGAATCGGAGAGATCCTTGAAGCTTATGATGCTTACAGCCGGGAACAGAAAGGAATTCTCAAGGCAGAGCTTCTTTATGTAACACGTCCTGCCGAAGAGCAGGAAAATAAGATGAAGGAGTTTCTCCGTAGCCAGTTTTCTGCCAGAGAAGTGGAACTTACCCTTACAGAGGATAAAAGCCTTGTAGGTGGATTTGTTCTCAGGGCAGGAGATCGTGAGTACGACTGGAGCCTCATCGGACGTTATAAGAAACTGAAACAGAAATTAACCCGGAGGTGAAATTGAATTGGGTGCAATAAATCCAGATGAAATCATTTCGATTCTCAAGGAAGAAATAAAGAACTATGACGAAATCAGCAAGGACCAGGAAGTAGGCACTGTCATCTCCGTGGGAGATGGTATCGCAACTGTTTATGGCATCGATCATGCCATGTACGGTGAGGTCGTGACCTTCGAGAATGGTCTGAAAGGTATGGTACAGGATGTCCGTGCCAACAGCATGGGATGTATTCTTTTCGGAAAGGATACAGGAATCAAGGAAGGCACCAAGGTTGCCAGAACTGGCAAGCAGGCAGGTATTCCGGTAGGGGATAAATTTATCGGAAGAATCGTGAACGCACTTGGTGAGCCTATTGATGGAAAGGGAGAGATCCAGGCAGAGGAATATCGCCCGATCGAGAACCCGGCTCCTGGAATCATCGACCGTAAGTCTGTAACTGTACCTCTGGAAACAGGAATCCTTTCCATTGATTCCATGTTCCCGATCGGCCGTGGACAGCGAGAGCTGATCATCGGTGACAGACAGACAGGTAAAACATCCATCGCAACCGATACGATCATCAACCAGAAAGGTAAGGATGTGATCTGTATCTATGTTGCCATCGGACAGAAAGCTTCTACCGTTGCAAAGGTAGTTTCCAATCTTGAAAAATACGGTGCAATGGAGTATACAACCGTATTCTCCGCAACAGCCAGCGACTGTGCACCGCTTCAGTATATTGCTCCTTATGCTGGTACTGCTCTTGCAGAGTATTTCATGTATCAGGGTAAAGACGTACTGATCGTATATGATGATCTTTCCAAGCATGCAGTGGCATATCGTGCATTGTCACTTCTGCTTGAGCGTTCTCCGGGACGTGAGGCATATCCTGGTGATGTATTCTATCTTCATTCCAGACTTCTGGAGCGTTCCAGCCGTCTGAGTGAAGAGGCAGGCGGCGGATCCATTACGGCACTTCCGATCATCGAGACACAGGCCGGTGATGTATCTGCATACATTCCTACAAACGTAATTTCCATCACAGATGGTCAGATCTTCCTGGAAAGTGATCTGTTCTTCTCAGGTATGCGTCCGGCAGTCAATGTTGGTCTTTCCGTATCCCGTGTTGGTGGTGCTGCACAGACCAAGGCTATGAAGAAAGCTTCCGGTAGTGTACGTATCGACCTGGCACAGTACAGAGAGATGGAAGTGTTCACCCAGTTCAGTTCAGATCTGGATGAGGCTACAACTGCACAGCTGAAATACGGAAGCTGTCTGATGGAGCTTCTGAAACAGCCGCTCTGCAGCCCGTTAAGTCTTCATCAGCAGGTAATTACTCTCTGCGTTGCGACTCACAAGCTGATGGTAGATGTAGAAAAGAAAGAGATCAAGAAATATCAGAAGGATCTTCTGGAGTACTTTGATAATGTATATCCTGAGATCGGCAAAGAGATCGAGACTACAAAGCAGCTCTCTGATGAGCTTGTAGAGAAAATCGTAAAGGCGGCAGAAGAATTCAGAGATAAGAGCAGGTAGGTGTTGATATGGCAAATGCAAAAGAAATACAGACTCGTATGAAAAGCATTCAGGACACCATGAAGATCACCAATGCGATGTACATGATTTCTTCTTCCAAGATGCAGAAGGCCAAGAAGATCCTGCAGGATACGGAACCATATTTCTATAATATGCAGGCTGCCATTGCCAGGATCCTCCGTCATATGCCGGACATTCAGCATCCTTTCTTCAGTGAGCGTCATCTTGTTCCGAAGGATGAAAGAAAGGTAGGTACCATTGTCATTACAGGTGATAAAGGTATGGCTGGTGCATACAATCATAATGTACAGAAAATGACAGAAGATTTCATGGAAGAGGTACCGGGACATCACAAGCTGTATGTCCTTGGTATGGTAGGGCGTCAGTATTTCGGCAAGAGAGATGTGGATATGGACGGCGGTTTTCATTATACCGTGCAGAAGCCGACTATGCACAGAGCACGCCTTATCACGGAAGAGATCGTACGGGCATTTCTTGAAAGAGAGCTGGATGAAATTCACATTGTCTATACACAGATGCTGAATGCGATGGCAATGGAAAATGTGAATATGCAGCTTTTACCGCTGAAAAAGGCTGATTTTAAGGTGGGTCAGATCCCGGCAGATATTTATCAGGAGGAGATCGTATTATCTCCGTCTGCAGATGTGCTTCTGGATACTATGATCCCCAACTACCTTACAGGTGTGATCTATGGATGTCTTGTAGAGGCATATGCCAGTGAGAACAGTGCGAGAATGACAGCAATGCAGTCCTCTACAGATAGTGCGAAGGCGATGCTGAAGGATCTTTCCATTCAGTATAATCGTGCACGTCAGGCTGCGATCACCCAGGAGATCACAGAGGTTATCAGCGGTGCTAAAGCACAAAAAAGGAAGTGATGACTATGAATAAAGGTAAGATCGTACAGGTTATGGGACCTGTTGTAGACGTTGTTTTTGAAGACGGACAGCTTCCGGATATCAAGGATGCCCTTGAAGTCGAGAACAACGGTAAAAGATGCGTTATGGAGGTGTCCCAGCACCTTGGAAATAATATCGTACGCTGCATCATGCTGGGAGCCAGCGAGGGCCTGCAGCGAGACAGAGAAGTAACAGCTACCGGAAGCGGTATCAAGGTTCCGGTTGGAGATAAAACACTTGGTCGTCTGTTCAACGTTCTTGGAGATACCGTAGATGGCGGTGATTCCCTGGACGGTGAAGAGCATTGGGTCATCCATCGTGATCCGCCTTCATTTGAAGAGCAGAAACCGGCAGTTGAGATCCTGGAAACAGGTATCAAGGTTATCGACCTTCTTGCTCCATATGCAAAAGGTGGTAAGATCGGTCTGTTCGGTGGTGCCGGTGTTGGTAAGACAGTCCTTATCCAGGAGCTGATCCAGAATATCGCTACCGAGCATGGTGGATATTCTATTTTCACCGGTGTCGGTGAGCGTTCCCGTGAGGGTAATGACCTTTGGACAGAGATGAAGGAATCCGGTGTTCTTGAAAAGACAGCCTTAGTGTTCGGACAGATGAACGAGCCACCTGGAGCACGTATGCGTGTTGCTGAGACAGGACTTACCATGGCAGAGTATTTCCGTGATCAGGAGCACAGAGATGTACTTCTTTTCATTGATAATATCTTCCGTTTTGTACAGGCAGGATCTGAGGTTTCCGCTCTGCTTGGACGTATGCCGTCCGCAGTAGGATATCAGCCTACACTGGCAACTGAGATGGGTGAGCTTCAGGAGAGGATCGCATCTACCAAGGAAGGTTCTGTTACATCTGTACAGGCAGTATATGTACCGGCCGATGACTTAACAGACCCGGCTCCGGCAACAACATTTGCCCATCTGGATGCAACAACCGTTCTTTCCCGTAAGATCGTTGAGCAGGGTATTTATCCGGCCGTAGATCCGCTTGAGTCTACTTCCCGTATCCTGGAGGCAGATATTGTTGGTGAGGAACATTACGAGGTTGCACGTAGAGTACAGGAGATCCTTCAGAAATATAAAGAACTTCAGGACATCATTGCTATTCTTGGTATGGAGGAGCTCTCAGAGGAAGATAAGCAGACAGTATTCCGTGCAAGAAAGATCCAGAAGTTCCTTTCCCAGCCGTTCCATGTAGCTGAGAACTTCACCGGTATCAAAGGTAAATATGTACCTCTGAAAGAGACGATCCGCGGATTTAAGGCGATCATTGACGGTGAGATGGATGATTATCCGGAGAACGCATTCTTTAATGTTGGAACCATTGATGATGTAATTGCAAAAGCAAAAGCCGAGGAGAACCGGCAGTAAGGAGCAGCTATGAGTGAGACATTTGGCCTGGAAATATATGCCAGCAATAAACTGGCTTATGCAGGACGTGCTCAGAAGCTTATTATCCCGGCAGTGGATGGTGAGCAGGGATTTCTTGCCCATCATGCGAATGTTGTAGCTGCCATCATTCCCGGTGAGATGCGTTTTGAGGATGCTGACGGTAATGAGTATGTGTTTGCTGTGAGCAGCGGATTTGTTGAGATGATCAATAACCGTGCCAAGCTGTTCTGCCTCAGCGTAGAGAGTCCGGACGAGATTGATATCCGCCGTGCTCAGGAAGCAAAGGAACGTGCAGAAGAGCAGCTTCGTCAGAAACAGAGCATCCAGGAGTATCATATGAACCAGATGGCACTTGCGAGAGCGATGACACGTCTTAAAGTAACACATAAGCAGTAAATTTAAATCATATAAAAAGATCCATTGTCAGGAAACTGGCAGTGGATCTTTTTTTCTCTGTTATTTTGTGGATGAAGCAGGATCAGATTCGGTATTTTCCGGATCAGTAATGGAAGAAGCTTCAGAAGCTGTATCTTTGTCTGAGTTATCAGAAGTATGAACAGGCTTTTCTGTCAGCTGCTGATATGGACGATAGGGTTCCCAGTAATGTTCATCTTTTGTTTCGGTTTCTTGTTTCAGTTTCTTTTTCTGCTGAGTAAGAAGATAAATACCTGCAGCAATGATACCTGCAGCAATGACGATCTGCGGAAGGCTGTTGCAGATATTGTATACATAGTCGGCCATATTATTCGGTACAATGAAGTACAGAAGACTTGTGAAACGACTCCACAGGATACAGATACCAAACAGGATCAGAACCCATGCAGCTGCACTCTGATGCTTTTGTAAGAATTTTCCCATATCACCGGAAAACTGATCCATGTGAAGAATGTAATTATCCTCTACAGAGTAGAATTCTTCTTCTGACAGGGATTTCAGATTATGGACATTAAAAAAACTATAGAACCATATCACCGGGAGAAACATGGCCAGCCATCCAAGACCGGTTATGGATGCCAGTGCGATCGATCCCCAGAACAGCAGCATAATGCTAAGTCCCTGTTTTTTAAATCCCATGTACATTTCCCCGGCACCGGGGATCAGGGAAAAGATAAATACCCAGAAACCATGTTTTTGTTTTTTCATAAATTTACTTGCCTCCGTTTATAATTTTATTCGTAAGATCGTTCAGATTATTACTGATCTTCTGAGAATGTTCACTGAGCTGGGAACCTACCTGCATGGAAAGCTGGTTTAGGCCGGAACCAATGCCAAGGGATGAAGAAATCTTAACTTTTGTTTCCGGTGAAGGATGAAGAGCCGTAAAATCTGTCTGAGATACAGAAAAAAGCATGATCAGCGCAACACCCATGCCTACGGCAGTCCGTAAGCCTGCACAGAGAAGCTTCATCCAATAAGCAGTTTCATGTATTTTTCTGGAAGCCTGAACTTCCGGAGAAGCTGCTTTTTTCAGAATTTCATCCTGCAGATAGGATGGAGCATACTCAGAAGCGGCATCCTCATTCTGAAGAAGTTCATCCAGACAGAAGTCACATTGCTCCATATGCTCCAGAAAATGGATCATTTCATCCGTATTCATGGTTCCGTCCTGGAATTTCTGTAATTCATCTTGTGGTATGTGCATCTAATCACTCCTTTCCAGCAGTGCTTTCAGCATAGATCTGGACCGGTAGATCTGCGTCTGGACTGTTTTGATATTTTTATTCTGCGCTTTTGCAATTTCTGCGGCGGTTTTTTCTTCGCAGAAATGTTCAAGGGCAACCTCCCTGTAGGGGCTTTTCAGCGCTGAACATAAATGCCGGATCCGATCCTTGAAATCTTTGTCCAGAAATGCCTCCTCCGGGGAAAACTCTTTATCATGGAGCTGTTCAAAATAGGTGTCCTCTGTGGGAATGGTACGTCTGCCGGCTGCTTTCAGATGATCCAGACATTTTCTGACTGCGATCTTGCTGAGCCAGGCTTTTTCGTAGGTGCCATCAAAACGGGAGAGATTTTTGTAGGCGGAAAGAAAAACATCCTGTGTCAGATCCTCGGCGTCAAAGGGATTGCCCACCGATTTCAGACAAATGGAAAATATTAAGTTTTGATATGTATGTATCAGATATTCCAGATATTCTTCCCGTGTAATGCAATCAGCTCCCTTCTCTTCCCGCTTCATTTATTATAACGCGGAACCTGAAGGAAAGCCTTCAGCTTTTATAGAAAAATATGTAAATCATTGGATAAATGCCGCTTTTATATAGCGGGGAGAGAAAATTTGGTCTATACTATAAGTCGTCAAAGCAGAGATGCAGAAAGGATGAGACAAATGACAGAGACGAAACGTTTATATTATGAAGATGTATATAAAAAAGAATTTACAGCCAAAGTCCTGGAGTGCAGAGAAGCAAAAAAAGGTTTTCATATCATTCTGGATGAGAGCGCTTTTTACCCGGAGGGCGGTGGACAGCCAAGCGATACCGGATATCTCAACGATGTGAAAGTAAAGGAAGTGCATGAAAAGGAGGGAGAACTTCTTCATTATACAGATCAGCCGATGGAAGTCGGAACAGAAGTACAGGGACGCATCGATTGGGCAAGAAGATTTGATCTGATGCAGCAGCATTCCGGTGAGCATATGGTGAGCGGACTGATCCACGAGGCTTACGGATACGATAATGTAGGCTTTCATATGGGAAGCGATACCATTACCATAGATCTGAATGGCCCGTTGGATGAGGCGCAGCTTGCTGAGATCGAGCGGAAAACAAACCAAAAGATATGGGAAGATACGCAGATAAAGATCATATATCCTACAGCGGAGGAACTGGAAAAAATCGACTACCGAAGCAAAAAAGAGCTCACCGGTCAGGTGCGGATCGTAGAATTTCCAGGGGTGGATATCTGTGCATGCTGCGGAACTCATGTGACACATACCGGAGAGATCGGAATGGTGAAACTTCTTTCCGTGGAAAAATTTCGTGAAGGTGTCCGTATTGAGATGATCTGCGGAAAACGTGTGCTGGATTATCTGAACATGGTCAATGACCAGAACCACCAGATTTCTGTAAAGCTTTCCGCAAAAATGGATAAGACTGCGCAGGCAGTGGAACGCCTTCAGGAAGAGAATTTCCGACTGAAAGGACAGGTTGGGCAGCTGGTAGACGACATGTGCCGGAAAGAGGCAGAGCGTTATGCAGGAAGCGGAAGCGTTCTCATCTTTATGGATGGAATGGATGCAGACAGTGTGCGGAAGCTTGCAGACGCCGTGACACAGACCTGCCAGGGCTGCTGTGCGGTATTTTCCGGAAATGCAGACGGAAGCTACAAGTATGCAATGGGCGAAAAAGACGGCGATCTCCGTCAGTTTACAAAAGAGATGAATGCGAAATTAAACGGACGCGGAGGTGGAAAGCCGTTCTTTGTACAGGGGTCGGTGCAGGCATCTGAGAAAGAGATCCGAAACTTTTTTGAGCAGTGATGAAAATGTTTGGGGAATGTCATGCACATATATTTCTCAATGGCTATGATTACCGGAAAGCCGTTGAGACACAGAAAAACGGGCCCCGGGATGCACTGATCCGTGCTCATTTTGAGGAATACCGGAAAAGAGGAATCCGTTTTGTGAGAGACGGAGGAGATCATTACGGTGTGTCAAAACGGGCTGCCAGACTGGCCCCGGAATATGAAATTGACTATCGCACACCGGTTTTTGCCATTTATAAAGAGGGGCATTACGGGAAGATCGTTGGAAAAAGCTTTTCAGACATGAAGGAATATCACAGAAGAGTTCTGGAAGCTGCCGCTGAAGGTGCGGATTTTATCAAGATCATGACTACAGGGCTTCTGGATTTTGCAGATCACGGGAAAATTACGGGAACGCCGCTTTCAGCAACGGATGTGAAAGAAATGGTACATATTGCTCATGAAGAGGGATTTGCCGTGATGAGCCATACAAATGGATGCTATGGCGTACAAGCAGCAGTGGAGGCTGGTGTTGACAGTATTGAGCATGGGAACTATATGGATGATGAGACGATTTCCATGCTGGCAGACAGCGAAAGCGTGTGGGTTCCGACACTTGTAACTGTGCGGAATCTTAAAGGCTGCGGCAGATTTGAAGATACGATTCTTGCATCTATTATAAAGACAGGCGAGCAGAATCTGAAGAAAGCTTTTGAAAAGAAGGTTCATGTGGCAGTAGGAAGCGATGCCGGTGCATATCAGGTTCTTCACGGCCAGGGTGTACAGGATGAAAGCAGAGCTTTTTTTGATATACTGGGTGATACGCAGGCAGTACGAAGCTGGATGGAAGATGGAGAAAAAAGGATCCGTACCATCTTCCGTCACGGGTCTTCGAATTTAATACAGGTATAAATATTGGAGGTGCGTGATTTCGCAGGGTTGAAAGTAACCCGGAGATCGGCACCTTCTTCCATTCCGCTTGAGGAAAGGTCCGGAACGTTTTCACGGCTGCAGAGGATCTTTACGCCGTCGTATGTCTGGAGCAGCACGGTATTGGCGGTTGTGCCCAGGATCGTGCCGGTTACAGTAGAAGTAATGTTGCGTACTGAAAGTATGTCCGGATCCTCCCCGGTGATTCCACGGATCTTCATGCCGCTGGTGGATTCACCATTAAATTTACCGGTATAGATAATGTTTACATAAGATCCCGGAGCCATTCCTCCTTTGAAATATACAGGAACCGAGGAAAGTGAAACAGTCAGTTCCGATCCTGTGGTCTGCGGAATGACAGTCATTGTGCCGGTGCTGACATTTACGATCTTTGCACGGAGATGCTGTTCTTTTTTCTTCGGTTCAGGGGAAGGCGTAGGAGTTGCTGCAGGTACTTTCAGTGGATCCGTATCGGAGACACTGATCACTTTTGTGAAACTGCCGTCATACTGTTTGTCATCCACGAGTGTTTCGTTGATGAATTTACCGCGAAAATGGACATAGACCCACTTGCCGGCCTTGATGCCTTTTTTGTAGTATTGTCTGACACCGGTGACAGGGAAGGTTACGGTATTTCCCTTTTCTGTAACTATCACAAGGGCATTGGAGGTGAGTGATTTCACTTTGCCCTTTAAAGTGCGGTCCTCCAGAGGAGTTTCATTATGATATTTGTCGGTTATTTTGATGGGGGAAATGGTGCTGATATCCGTTCCGGAAAGCTGTCCCTGGTAGATTACACTGACCTGATCACTGGATACAACGCCGTATTTGCATTCAAGCCTTGTCTGGGAAACATCAAATACATAGGTTTCTCCATTGCTGGAAATCGTCAGGTGTGTACCGTCAAAATCCAGCAGTGTGCCGGTAAGCTCATCCATATAAACACGTTCTTCCGTGGAAGGCTCCTGATCTTCCTGTTCTGTGGAATCTGAAGCAGTAACGTCTGAAATTTTATCCTGAAGAGAAATAATATGATCATCGATCTGATCATTGCTGCAGCCTCCCGCAAAAAGGGAAAGGCCGAGAATCATACATGCAGCAGACAGTTTTTTCATTTGTGTCCTCCGACCCGGGATAACGGTCAGTCCTGTTTATCTGTAAGATCATGGGTTTCCGACGCCGGTATAAAGTCAAAGATCTGGCGGAAAGAATCCCATTGCTCACGGCTGTCGATTCCATGGTTGATCAGACCCGTGCATTCAGTACAGGCATTGGTATCCAGATAATTATCGTAATAAATATGATAGGGATTTTGGGTGTTTTTTTCCTGCGGATCGTTCATCGGATCAGTCTCCTTATTGATTGATAAGGATCAGTATATGAAGGCAGGAAAGATTTTATACATATTAAGGGTATTATAGCAAAAAGATTTTTTGATTTCTACAGGGATTTACGGAAAATCCATGCATTTACTGAAAACGTGTTCCTACAGGCTGAACACGGAACCAGTAGGTATAAGAATACTGAAATCCAAGAGAGCTGTAAAGCTTTTCTGCGGAAGTATTGTTTTTTACCACCTGAAGATAAGCGTGGCTGGCGCCTCTTTTTTTGCCCTCATTGAGAAGACCGGTACAGATCTGACGGGCATATCCTCTGCGGCGATAATCTTCACGTACATGAATGGCATAGATACCGATGTAGTCGCGATCCAGGATTCCAAGACCTGTGGCAATGATCTCGCCGTTTTTTGTTATGGAAGCGCAGACAGTTTCCTTAAGAATGGCACGGTACATGGAAGGAACGACGCTTCGATGGATCGGATTTGTAGTTCTTTTCAAGTCAAAAAGGCTGTGGATCCAGAAATCCGGAATTTCATTGGAAAAAAGCACATCGGTGACAGACGCATCCAGAACGGCATTGTCCAGGTCTACAGTCATAACATTTGTTATGTGCTGAACGGAATAGCCCCTGTTTTCCAGCATATAGTCAAAATCCGGGGATACAAGGGGGCTGATCTTAAAGATCGCAGGAGTTCCCAGACGCTTATAGACCTGTTCGCAGTAGGGGATTTTTTCGCGCCATGGAAGTGTGGAGGTTCCGAACTGTTCCACACTGTTGGTCCTGTGCGTATAGAAATAAGAAAAACGTAAGATCCATCCGTCATAAAGTTCCATTTTATGGGAAGGCCATGCGTTCAGTGACATATCTTCGATTTTTTTGATCGTTGTTTCCATAGTATTACCTTTCTGATATGATCAATTTATAAAGTTTATCTGCCAGGACCTGATGCCCCTGTGGTGTGAGATGGATACCGTCAGAAGTTATTGATGCAGGCCCGGACCGTGCAGCTTCCTGATCCAGATCGTTCTGCAGCGGGAGAAAAACGGCGCCATGATCCTGACTGATCTTTTTAATATGCACGGACATCTGTGAAAGAAGGGGAGCCCAGGAAGCGTAGCAGCGTGGCCATGGAAAAACAAAGGGTTCCAGGAAATAGAGCTTTCGTTTCCGGGAGTTTGTGCAGGATAGCTTTTTTGCAAGGAGCTCATAACGGGTGACAAATTTGTTCATCAGATCCTGCTGTTGTGCAGATGAACGGCGGGTGTTCATCATGATCCCCACATCATTGATCCCGATCAGGACGGTAACAATATCCGGATCAGAGCTTTCCAGCCAGAAATCTGTGTTCTGAAGAAGCCGTTCCAGGGTGAAACCATCAATACCTCTGTTTTCAATGGAAAATCGGTGATCTGTGTTATGAAGCAGACAGGAGAGCTGCTTCACATATCCTTTTCCAAGAGGATCTGCGGAGAAAAGCCGTCCGCAATCTGTGATACTGTCTCCGAGACACAAAATGCGAGTCATCCAATTCCTTCTTTCTGTTATACCGGGCGGATCATTATCCGCAGTCGATTATTTTCGTATTGGTGCTTTGATAGTAGCACTTACACCAGCAGTGGTCAAGCGTACGAAATACCGGAAAATGGGTAAAAAACGAATAAACGTGAAAAACATGAAAATTTTTTAAAAAAATTAAAAAAAGTACTTGCATTTTGAAAGAAAGTGTTATATACTAACGAAGTCGGTTGAGGGAAACAACAAAAAACGAAATCAAACGACAGAAACAAAAGAATATGGCCAGTTGGTCAAGGGGCTAAGACGCCGCCCTCTCACGGCGGAAACACGGGTTCGATTCCCGTACTGGCTATTAACTGAAAGCAATCAGAACATGTTTCTGGTTGCTTTTTTGTTTATGATCACAAATGGGGATTTTGGGAGGTTTTACTATGATCATTGATAATGTGTATGTTTTTACACCGGACAAAGCATTTGTAAAAGGCGGGATTATCCTGGATGGGGATAAGATCCGACAGGTTTATGAAGAAAAGGATGTGCCGCAGCTTAGCGGGGATGTTCTGGACGGAAAAGGCTGCTACGCCATTCCGGGACTGATCGATCTGCATTTTCATGGATGCAAGGGAGATGATTTCTGCGACGGAGACAAGGCTGCGATCGGAAGAATCGCGGAATATGAGGCATCGGTAGGAGTTACAGCGATTGCACCGGCTACTATGACTTTACCGGTAGAGGAACTGGAGCAGATCCTCCATACAGCAGCAGAATATAAAAAAGAAACAAAGGACTGCCGTAAGGCGGATTTTCTGGGGATCAATATGGAAGGGCCTTTTATCAGCCCGGCGAAAAAAGGGGCACAGGACGCGAGGAATATCCTGCCATGTAATGTGGAAATCTGTGACCGTTTTTTAAAGGCCTCGGAAGGTCTGGTAAAATTTATAGGGATTGCACCTGAAGAAAGTGAGCATGCAGCAGAATTTATCCGGGAAGTTCATGAAAGGGTCAATGTTTCTCTGGCACATACCAATGCAGATTACGATACAGCAATGGAAGCATGCAGAGCAGGAGCAAACCATGCAGTCCATCTGTATAACGCAATGCCTGCGTTTACGCATCGTGCACCAGGTGTCGTAGGTGCTGTTTTTGATAATAAGGATGTTATGGCAGAGATCATCTGTGACGGGATCCATATCCATCCGTCTGTTGTTCGAGCTACCTTTCAGATGATGGGAGCTGACAGGATGATCCTGATCAGCGACAGTATGAGAGCTACCGGTATGCCGGACGGCCAGTATACACTGGGAGGACTGGATGTTAAGGTTGTGGGAAGACTTGCCACGCTGGTATCTGACGGTGCGATCGCAGGATCTGCCACAAATCTGATGGATTGTATGCGTACAGTTGTTAAAAAGATGGATCTTCCGCTGGAAACAGCCGTGGCCTGCGCGACCATAAATCCGGCCAGAAGCCTTGGTGTGGAAGAACAGTACGGATCTCTGGAAGCAGGTAAAAAAGCTCATGTGGTACTGCTGGATCAGGATCTGGAACTGAAAGCAGTGATCAAGGACGGAGTAAAGATCCGATAAGCTCATAGAAGATAAAGCGATAAAAAATAAAAAGATAAAAAGAATTTCAGGAGCAGATGACAGCAAAATTCGTGTCAGAATTTGTCGAACGAAAATGCTGGACAAAATGCTCCTGAAATTCTATAATTAATTTCACCAGAGATCTTCTGGTATCGATCACCGCCAGGTCAGGCGGGAAATCCCATTTTTATCATAACTGAATAAACATATATCTTAAGAAGGAAAGGGGGCGTGTATGTTTCTTTATGGAGAATTATCCGTGGTGATATCTGCGATGGCGGTCTGGATGGATCTTAAAGATGCATCTGTAGACAATGGATGGATCCTTTTTTCTTTTATGATCGGTTTCCTGATCCAGATCACAGAAAACGGGCCGAAAGGTGGAGTGATCTTTTTGGCAGGAGTGGCTGTGCCGGTGCTTCTTTTGGGAATTCTTTTTATATTCCATATGATCGGCGCCGGAGATATCAAGCTTCTGTGCGCACTTGGCGGAATCATGGGGCCGCGGACAGTTATGGAATGTATTGTTTATTCTTTGCTTGCAGGTGCAGGCATTTCTCTGGCAATTCTTATTTCTACAGGCGGTATCCGCCGACGATTCCTTTATTTATATCAGTATATGAATGAGTTTTACTGTACCGGTGAGATACGTCCTTATTACAGAAAGGGGATGAGCTTTCCGGAGAACTTTCATTTTACGGTACCCATATTTTTGAGTGTGGTGCTTTATGCAGGAGGTGTGTATTGAAGAAAAACATATTTGCGGTCTGTGATCTGGAGGTGGATTATGCTTTCAATTTTATGGATTATCTGAACCAGAAAAAGAATCTTCCGTTTGAGATCCAGGCATTTACCACGGCGGAAAGTCTCATTGCCTACGGAAAAGAAAATCATATTGAGTTGCTGCTGATTTCCGATAAAGCAATGCGAAAAGAAGTCCGTGACCTTGGTATCGGAAAGATCATCATTCTTTCAGAGGGTGTGCATCCTCCGGAACTGGATCAGTATTCAAGTGTGTATAAATATCAATCTTCCTCAGATGTGATAAGGGAGGTGATGGCTTGCTATGGAGAAGAGAAGTCTCTTGATCCGGTAACTTTTCCTGTGTTGAAAAAGACAATGGAGATCATCGGTGTTTTTTCTCCTCTTGGCAGATGTCTGAAGACATCCTTTGCACTTGCGTTGGGACAGATACTGGCGAAAGAACGTGCTGTTCTTTATCTGAATCTGGAATCCTATTCTGGTTTTGAGGAACTTCTTGGGAAAAAATTTCCGGCTAATCTGAGTGATCTGTTTTATTATGTTCGCCAGGGAAATGAAAACCTGATCCATAGAATGAACGGAATGATCCAGACAGTAAACAATCTGGATTTTATACCGCCTGTAAGAACACCTTCAGATATCCGGACCGTGGACTGGGAAGACTGGGAGCGGCTGTTGCAGGAGATCGTACTTCACAGTTCCTATGAAGTGCTGATCCTGGATATGGGAGAAAATGGAGATGAGGATTTCCGGCTTCTGGAAATGTGCAGAAAAATCTATATGCCGGTTTTGAATGACACACTTTCTGTCTGTAAGGTGACACAATTCGAAAATCTTCTGCGTATCTGGAATAAAGAAAAGATCCTGGAAAAAACAGAAAAGGTGCATCTGCCCTTTCATATGGATAGGATCTCTTCTGACGCTTACGTAGAACAGCTGGTCTGGAGTGAACTGGGAGATTATATCCGTGAACTTTTGAGAAAGGAGCGGTCATGAACAGAGAAAAATTCCGGGAAATGTATGATCTGCTCATGGAACAGCTGGATGTTTCCAGAGAGCTGTCCGATGATGAGATCCTGGGGGTGATCGATGAACTGATATTAACTCAGGCAAGGGAACTGTTTCTTTCACTGAAGGAGAAAGTAGAGCTCAGACAGGAGCTGTTCTGTTCTGTGCGCAAGCTGGATGTTCTGCAGGAACTGATCGATGATGAAAGTGTTACGGAGATCATGGTAAATGGTCCGGATCATATTTTTGTGGAACGTGGAGGAAAACTGACCAGATGGAATAAGGTCTTCACGTCAGAAGAGAAGCTGGAGGATGTGATCCAGCAGATCGTAGGGCGCTGTAACCGGGTTGTCAACGAGTCCATGCCCATTGTAGATGCAAGGCTGGAAAACGGAGCACGTGTGAATGCAGTGGTTTATCCGGTTGCTCTGAATGGTCCGATCCTGACGATCCGTCGTTTTCCGGATGATCCTATCACAATGGAAAAACTGATCGCTTTTGGAAGCATCACCGAAGAATGTGCACAGTTTTTAAAAAAACTTGTTCAGGCAAGATATTCTATTGTGATCGGTGGAGGTACAGGCAGTGGAAAAACAACATTCCTTGGAGCTGTTACAGAATATATTCCAAAAGATGAGCGCCTGATCACCATTGAAGATAATGCGGAGCTTAAGATCCGGGGAATTGATAACCTGGTATGTCTGGAGGCAAAAATGGCCAATATGGCGGGCGCGGTGTCAGTAACGATCCGAGATCTGATCCGGTCAGCCCTTCGAATGAGACCGGATAGGATAATTGTAGGGGAAGTCCGTGGAGGAGAGGCAGTGGATATGCTGCAGAGCCTGAATACGGGACATGATGGAAGCCTTTCAACACTTCATGCAAACAGCAGTCAGGATATGCTTTCCCGAATTGAAACGATGACATTGATGGGAATCGATCTTCCCCTGGAAGCAATCCGAAGGCAGATCGCTTCCGGGGTAGACATTCTGGTACATCTCGGGCGTATGCGGGATAAAAGCAGAAAGCTGTTGGAAATCACAGAAGTATGTGGATTTGAAAACGGAGAGATCCAGACCAGGCCGCTGTATCGCTGGGAAGAAGGAAAGGGACTTGTAAAAACCGGAGAACTTTTGCATTGTGAAAAAATGAAACGGGCAGGAATCAGACTATGAAAGAGCGGAAAGGAAAGAATCAGAAATGGAGATCTACGAGGAAAGATTACAGGATGTATCATTTTACGGGGAAGGAGACCGCAAAGTATCTTCTGGAGGGAGCTGCCGTATGCGCTGTAGCCGACTATCTGTTTTATCAGAGCCTTCCTGTGTTGCTGTTTATGCTTCCAATACCAGTGCTTTTTCTGAAAATGCAGAGGAAAAAATGCACTGCACGGCAGCAGAGGGAGCTGAATTATCAGTTCCGGGATGCTCTGACGGCCATGAATGTGGCGGTACAGGCCGGCTATTCCGCGGAGAATGCGGTGCGTGCCAGTGTAAAGGATCTGGGGAGACTTTATGAAAAGGGAAGTGATATCCTGGATGAATTTCGGTATATCGAAAGCCAGCTGCGTCTGAGTGTTCCGGTGGAAGAGCTGTTCCTGGATCTGGGAAAACGCAGCGGAGTGGAAGATATTGAAAATTTTGCAGCAGTATTTTATACAGCAAAAAGAACAGGCGGGGATATGACGCAGGTGATCCAGAAAGTAGCCAGAATGCTTAGTGATAAGATCGAGGTAAAAAAAGAGATCGAGGCAACGCTGGCCGCAAAGAAATCGGAACAGATGGTTATGAGTATCATGCCGGCCGGTATCATCTGCTATCTGAAACTGACTTCGCCGGGATTTTTGGATGTACTTTATGGGAATCCTTTCGGAATCTGTGCCATGACAGTTTGCATGGTGATCTATGGCTTGTCTTACTGGCTGGGTGTGAAGATTGTAGACATAGAAGTGTAGGTGAGGATAATGTGGATACATATTTTGATATTTATGGTGATCCTTGGGGTGTTTCTGGCAGGAAAAATGGGGCGGCTGCCTCCGGAAGCCGGAAATCCGGAAGAAAAGAAACTGTTTATACGGATAGCGCTTACCGGAAATATCATCGGTATGCTCCTGACATTTCAAAGTGGCGGAGATAAGGTTTATTCATCCGGATACCGTATGGAAAAAGAGGAGACAGGTGCTTATGAAGAGAAATTCAAAGTATCTGTAGACGGAGAAGAAGCCGGTTCCCTGTATGTGCAGGTGCCGGAAAAAGAAACAGAAGGATCCGAAGAAGAACCGGAAACAGAACTTAGCGAAGAACAGCAGCGCGAGAAAGAGCTGCAGGACATGATCGTACAATATAATCAGAAAAAAAACGATCCGCAGTACTATTATCTTCCAGATGAATGGAATGGAAAACATCTTGAATGGGAGCAGCCAAAAGACAAAACAGGAAACCTGCTTTCAGCTCTTGGTCTGGCAGCAGCGGCAGCAGCTGTCATTGCAAAAAAACGGGAAGAACAGAATGCTCAGATAAAAAGAAGAGAACAGATGCTGATGGATTACCCAGGACTGATCATGAAATTTACCCTTCTGGTGCAGGCAGGCTTAACTGCCAGAAAAGCGTTCCAGAAAATAGCACTGGATTACGGAAAGAGAGAAGATGGTAAAAAACGTGAGGCTTACGAAGAAATCCGAGTAGCCTGTTATGAGATGGACAGTGGGATTTCCGAAGCAGAGGCTTACCGGAGATTTGGAGAACGGTGCGGACAGGTAAAGTATAAAACTCTGTCAACACTACTGATCCAGAACCTCCAGAAAGGAAGCAGGTATCTGGCCGATCTGCTGGAAAAGGAATCCGTGGAAGCCTGGGAGGAGCGAAAAAGAAAAGCAAGAGTACTGGGAGATACAGCAGCAACAAAACTGCTTCTTCCGATGGTCTTGATGCTCCTGGTGGTGATGGCGGTGATCATGCTGCCGGCATGCCTTTCCTTTTACGGAGGGTAGGACTGGAGAACAGAGAAAGGAAATGTGAGGTGACAAATGAAAATATGTGGAAGTATGTAAAAGAATTTGCGATGGAAGAGGATGCGGTGGGTGTTGTGGAGATCATCCTGATTCTGGTGGTTCTGATCAGTCTGGTCATCATCTTTAAGGAACAGCTTACAGCACTTGTTAAAAAAATCCTTACAAAAATCACAAAACAAAGCAATACGATCTGAAAATAAGAAAAAACGGTGATATCTGCTGATATTTTCGTTTTGGAAAGGAGAGGTACCCCTTGGCAGGAAATGTGAAAAAAGGCAGCATTACGATCTTTCTGGCTCTGATCTTGAGCCTGGTTCTTTCTCTTGTGTGTGCCAGCATTGAATCTGTACGCATGGCAGCTGCCAGGACACAGATACTTAACAGTATGGATATTGGCTTATATTCCTTATTTGGACAGTATGACCGAACGCTTTTGGAAGATTATGAGCTGTTTGCACTGTATGCAGGTGGAAAAGAAGAACTGGATATGGCTTCTGTATATGATGATTTTCAGACTTATATGAAACCTGTATTGAAACAGAACAGTCAGAAACTGGAGCTTCTCCAGGGCGGATTTAATGGTTATCAGCTTCTGAGCGACGGAAAAGGCGAGATTTTTTACCAGCAGGCTGTTCAGTATATGCGTGAAACTCTGGGAAGCCAGGGGGTACAGACTCTTCTCGGAAAACTGAAGGATCAGGAAAAGAAGACAGAGGATGCAGAGAAAAAAGGAGAACAGGCAGAAAATAAAGGAACGTTGGATTCCTATGATTCTGCTATTACGGACGCCGCGCAGAAGAGCGAAGAAGCAAAAAAAGAACAGGAACAACAAAAAAACCAGGGAGATTTTTCGGATGCAGGAAATGGGGATGATTTTACCGGTGGTGTTGATGAAAGCGTGGAAAATCCTATTCCGATCATCAGAAGAGTCCGTAAAATGGGACTTCTTGATCTGGTAGTACCATCCGAACGGGGAATATCGGATGCGGTTACAGACAGAAAAAGCCTTACATCCGGAAGAAAGCTCCAGACAGGACTAATGTTGGATACGGATATACGATCCGATAATTCGTATACGTCCGGAATATTGTTTGGACAGTATCTGCTAAAGAAACTGGGAAATTATCGAAGACCGGCAGCGGCAGGGTTGAATTATCAGGTGGAATATATTCTTGGAGGGAAGAACAGTGATCGGGAAAATCTGAAGTCCGTGGCAGGAAAACTTCTGGTGATCCGTCAGGGGGTTAACATGGCGTATCTGCTTTCAGATGGTGGAAAACGGATACAGGTTGAAACACTGGCGCTGGCGATTGCATCAGGTTTTCTGATCCCACCGGCGGCAGCAGTGATCGAAGCGGCACTGATTTTTTGCTGGGCATTTGCGGAGAGTATTCTGGATGTCCGGGAACTTTTTGCAGGAGGACATGTACCTCTTATAAAAAACTCCTCAGACTGGCAGCTGTCTTTGAGTAATCTGCCCAATATCCTGGACAAACTGGATTCTTCAAGAAAGGATGCAGGGAATGGAATGTCTTATGAGGATTATCTTCAGGTTCTGCTTATGGCGAAAGGAAAACAGGATAAAGTTCTGAGAGGAATGGACATGATCGAGTGCTCTGTACGTGAAAAGGGAAAAAGACCAGGTTTTCAGATGGATCACTGCATCACTGCCATGGAAGCGTCTGCAGATGTAAAAGCAAACAGACGGAAAATATTTACAGTTACACGTCAGTATGCGTATGAATAGAAAGAGAGGTGTACAGGGATGCTTTTTCAGAAAGAAAAAGAAGATAAAAATCAGATAAACAGACTGGATCAAAAAAGAGAAAGGCGCTCTCGAAGAGCTTTTTTCCTGCTTTCCCCGATAAGCCGGAAAACGCTTTCTGGAAAAGTATCCCTGTGCACCTTTCTGAAAAAAGCAAGTCTTACCCTGGAGACTGCGATGGTTTTGCCGCTGTTTTTTTTCGGAGTGATCACGCTGCTTTCTTTTATGGATATTTACAAGGTACAGACGGAGCATCTGACCGGCTTGTGCCAGAAAGCAAAGGAAGCAGGTATGTATGCGTATGGTGCCGGCGGTTCAGGTACAGAAACGATCACATTGCCGGACGTATATTCCTATCAGCCCATAGGCGGTCTGATCCCGCTTCCTAAAATATGGTTCCATAATACGGTAAAGGTTCATACGTGGAATGGTGTGATATACGAAAATGGAAAGGATACAGTGGAGAGCCAGCCTATGGTGTATGTGACAGAATCAGGAAGTGTGTATCACAGAAAACTGGGGTGCAGTTATCTGAATCTGTCTGTTCAGCAGATATCAGGCTCTTCGGTTAAAGCTTTAAAAAATGCATATGGAGAAAAGTATCAGGCCTGTGAGCTGTGCAGTCGTGGGCAGGAACCGGCCGGAGTGGTATATATCACAAAAAAGAGTAACCGTTTTCATAACAAGGAAAGCTGCAGCGCATTGAAACGATCTGTACGGATGGTGAAAGAAACAGAGGTTTCCGGTGAAATGAGTGCTTGCGGACGATGTGGCTGAAGGGAGAGATCATGAGCAGTGTAAAAATTTGCATGACTGTACTTCTTGTAATTAATACCTGGACAGATATCCGAAAAAAAGAAATCTGTTTACCGGTGCTTTTTATATTTCTGGCAGGCGGGATCCTGTGGCGGATCAGGCAGGGGCTTCTCTGGCCGGCAGGGATTATTTCCATGGGAATCGGAGTATTTATAATTTTGATCGCTTTGATCAGTGGAGGAATGGTCGGATTTGGAGACGGATTGCTGATACTGACAATGGGCTCTGTGCTGGGAGCCGTAGAACTGGCAGGGATCCTCTGTGGTGCATTATTGTTGTGCGGAATCTACTCAGGCATTGAGTATCTTATGCTAAAAAAGAGTCGAAGTGAGGAAATTCCTTTTGTACCGTTTCTGCTGATCGGATATTTGGGAGGGATATTTTTGTGAGAAAAATAAAAAAGGGGAGCTTTACAATAGAAGCTGCATTGCTCATGCCTCTGGTGCTTATGATACTGATCGGAGTGCTGTATCTGGATTTTTTTGTACATGACAGAGCATATCTCACTGCGGCAGCTTATGAGGCAGCAGTCAGCGGCAGTATGGAAGGATATAAAAAGAAAGGGAACATATATGAAAAGGCGGATATACAGGGTAGAATGCTGGGAGATATCGGGCTGCCGGGAGGAGAGAATCTGAGCATGCAGACAAATGCAGGAAAAACTGTGAAAGTAACTTACAGACTGGAAGTACCTGCCGGGTTCCTGGGGCAGAAATGGAAGCTGGAAGTCAGTGGTAAGGCAAAGCCTCTGCGGCCTGTGGGATGGATCCGCAAGGTAAAAGGAACTGTGGATATGCTGGGAGAGGTGACGCCATAAAATGAGAACGGAATATAAAAGAGATATGAATCATAATTACCTGATCCTGACAGGAGAAGAGAGGATCGATACAGATTCTTACCAGGTAAGGATGATCGTGGCCAATGCTGTGCCTGATCTTCTTCAGTGTCGGATACAGGGAATCGACGGAAAATTCATGGTGTATTATGATATAACTTCCAGGCATTCCATGACTGCACTTTTTGAGGAAAAAAAGATGGATCTGGAGTCGCTCCAGGTGATACTGGGAGGCTTTATACAGATCATGGAAGAAATGTCCGAGTATCTTTTGAATCCCTGTCAGCTGATCCTGGAACCGGAATATATCTACCTGGATGCGGAAAGAAAAAGTGTCCGATTTTGTTATCTTCCGGGATTTCATGGGGAAATACAGAAACAGTTTCAGAGTCTTGCGGAGTATATCCTTCCAAAGCTGGATCATGAAGACGGAAAAGCGGTCATGTTGGGATATAATGTATACAGACGTGCACTGGAGGACAGCTTTCATCTGGAATACATCAAGGAAGAGTTATATAAAATATGTAACAGCGACGAGGAAGATTTTTCTCCATATGAAAAAAAGAAAACAGTGGTCCAGGAAGAAAACAGGATGACAGAGGAGGAAAAAGCAGAGGATCTGTGGCAGGTGGAAGGCTGGGAAAGAGCCAGTGTGTCCGGAAATGAAAAACAGAAAAAATCTTCAGCGGACTCACAGAAGCGGAAAACAAACAAAATATGGAAGCCAGTGGCTGGATTTGGTGCAGCATTGGTGCTTCTTCTGGGAATTACGGCAGGAATGGCCGGCGGATATATTCCAAGAATAAGCAAAGAAATTTTTCTTCTGGGAATTCTTGCAGCAATGATACTGGGGATGCTGAGCTATATTCTGATCAAAAAAGTCTGTGGAAAAAAGAAAAAACTGGATACGCCGGTGCCTGAGCAGAAATATGGTGCGGCGGAAAAAGAGGCAGCTGTATATTCTGAAGATCAGAAAGAATCTGGCACGCTGTCAGGGAGCAATGCCGGTGACAGCAGAAAAGAACTGGAAAAGATCAAAAAAAATATCCCGACAAAAGCGGAAGATTTTTTAGATGGATTTGGTGAAACAGTAGTTCTTTCGGTAGGTGCATCCAAAGGTCCTGCTACATTAGTAAGCCGGGAACCGGGGGAATTGGCTACCATTTATTTGGAAAAAGATATCACAGTGATCGGAAAACTGGAAACTGCGGCGGATGCAGTGATCAATATACCAACTGTCAGCAGGATCCATGCTAAGATCCGAAAAAGGGAGGGGGCATATTATCTGGCAGATCTGAACTCCAGAAATGGGACTTCTGTAAATGGACAGCTTCTGAAAACAGGAGAAGATTATTTACTGGAGGATGAGGATGAAGTCGATTTTGCACAGGCCCGTTATATTTTTTTGAAATAACAGAGCGAAAAATCCGGTTTTGTATCGTACTAACATAGGACCGTAGGTTGTCTGCCTGATGAAAATCTGTTAAAATAATGAAATAAATTCGAATTTTCAGATTATAACAGCGAGTTATGGGAAATATTTCCGGAACCGCTGTGGAAAGAGGCCGGAATTGGAAGAAATAAAAAAAGAACCTGTGACAGTTTTACTGATCCTCATAAATACGCTGATCTTTCTTGTGGTGGAATTTACCGGCGGCTCGGAGAACGGGCAGCATATGCTGGACTGCGGTGCTGCTTATGCACCACTGATCCTGGACCAGGGACAGTGGTATCGGCTGTTTAGCAGTATGTTTCTGCATTTTGGTGCGCCACATCTGATTAATAATATGCTGGTTCTGTTTGTGCTTGGCCAGAGGCTGGAACCGGTAACAGGAAAGATAAAATTTTTTCTGATCTATATATTTGGTGGTCTGGGCGGAAATATGCTCTCTTTGTTTTTTGATATGTATGCAGGAAACGCTTCTTTATCTGCAGGAGCTTCCGGAGCTGTTTTTGCAGTCATGGGCGGTATGATCTATGTGATCATACGGCACAGAGGAAGAGTGGCGGATCTGACTGTCAGACAGATGCTGATCATGGCCGCATTTTCACTGTATTTCGGATTTGCAAGTGAAGGCGTGGATAACGTAGCGCATATAGGCGGTTTGTTGAGTGGTTTCCTGATCGCTGTAATTCTTTATCATCCCAGAAAAATATGGAAAACAGTTCCCTGACCGGGAGCGCTCTCAAGCGTGATGTCTCCACTGTGTGCCTGAGCGATCTGTTTTGAAACAGCAAGGCCAAGGCCGGTCCCGGATTCTTTGGTTGTAAAAAATGGCTGAAATATCGTAGTCTGCTGTTCCTTTGAGATTCCACATCCGTTATCCCGGATATCAATGCGGATGCCGGAATTTTCCGGAATGACAGAAAAAGAAATCTTTCCTCCGGGAATGGGAACGGCTTCCCATGCGTTTTTCAGAAGATTCAGAAGCATCTGCCGGACACGGATCCGGTCAAGAGCCATCGATGGCAATGAATCCGGAATATCTGTTTCAAGTGTGATCTCCAGATAATCCAGAGTAGGTTTTATGGAGGAAAGGATTGTTCGGAGGTAGCTGCAGGTGTCAATGTTTTCTCTTTTGACATGGCCTGCATTATTAAATGCAGAAAGTTCATCAAGAAGTTCTTTTACATAATCAAGATTATCCATAACATCATCCCAGTGCTCATATTCTTTGATCTCAGGATGTGCAGATGCGATCATCTGGAGTCCGCTGTTAATAAGAGTCAGAGGATTCCGGAGTTCATGTGAAAATTTTGAAAGTGTATAATGAAAATCGTTTTTCAATTTACTGACTGTAGTATCGTTGCACATATTATCACCTCGAAAAAATATTAACATCAGAAATTTCAAATATCAACAAGAACAGTATTGAAAAATTCGAGAAAATACGACAAAATAAGAATATAGATAAAATAATTTTGCAAACAAGGAGGACAAAATAATGGGAGATTGCATATTTTGTAAAATCGCAAATGGAGAGATTCCATCAGCAACACTTTATGAGGATGAGGAATTTCGCGTGATTCTGGATCTGGGACCGGCAAGCAAAGGACACTCATTGATCCTGCCGAAAAAGCATGCAGCGAATATTTATGAACTTCCGGATGAGACTGCCGGAAAAGCAATGATCTTGGCTAAAAAAATGGCAGGAAAGCTGAGAGATGCACTGAACTGTGATGGATTTAATGTTGTGCAGAACAATGGAGAGATCGCAGGACAGACTGTGTTTCATTTTCACATGCATCTGATTCCGAGATATGAGGGAGATGGTGTTGGTTTAACCTGGAAACCCGGAGAACTCAGCGATGAGGTGAGAGATGAAATCTTAAAGAAAATTAAAGAATGACAAATAGCCACTAAAGAGGAAAAATGAATAATCAGACATTTGAAGAGTTTTATCTTAAATACCGAAAAATATCCAGAGGGTATGCGTATGGGGTTCTCCATGACTGGAGTACTGCTGATGATGTCAGTCAGGATGTACTTTACAAAATGTATACTATAAAGGATGCCTGAATATTGATAATGAAAAGATGATGTTTTCTCTGATCAAGAGGGCATCTATGAATAAGGCTTTGGATTATATAAAGAAATCAAGCTCCAAGCATGAGTTTGTCTGTCAGGAAGAAGTTGCGGCATTTCTGGAAGAACAGAATTCGGTCGATGCGGAAGAGGTATTTCTGCGTAAAGAGAAGAAAGAATTTATGTATATGGTGCTGAGAAGATTTCGAAAGAAACAGCCGATAAATTATGAGATTTTAATTCAGGTCAAATATCTGGAGATTTCCGTTGAAACAGTTGCAGAAGAATATGGTCTGACGAAAAGTGGTGTCAATAACAGGATATATAAAGCGAAGCGCTGGCTGCAGGAAGAATTTCGCAAAGTATACGAATAAAAGAAAACCCTGCCAGCCCGGAAGGGAGTGGCAGAGTTTTCATATGGCTGTTGTGGAAATATAGTCAGGCTCTGGCGCATTCTTCAATAAGATCAGTGATCTTACTGATGGAATCTACCTGGCCGTTTCCTGCCATAGCATCTGTATATTTCTGACGATCGGTATAGAGCTGGCGGATGGTTTCCAGAAGCTTTTCTTCTGTAATCTCCTCTTCTTCCAGCACTTTACTGAAGCCCTGGCGTTCGAAGGATCGAGCGTTAAGGATCTGGTCACCACGACTGGCTTTGGCAGAAAGCGGGATCAGAAGATTTGGCTTATGAAGTTCGCGGATCTCACAGATTGCGTTAGCGCCTGCGCGGGAGATCACGATATCAGCCATGGCAAACAGATCCGGAAGCTCGTCCTGGATATATTCATACTGGACGTATCCGGCAGTACCGTTGAGAGATTCATCGGTTTTTCCTTTTCCGCAGAGATGAACAACCTGGAATTCCTTCAGAAGTTCAGGGAGGATCTTGCGGACATTATCATTGACAGAAGCAGCTCCCAGACTACCACCGATAACCATAAGTACCGGTTTGTCAGCAGTGAAACCACAGAATTTACGACCGTTTTCCGCATTTCCGGAAAGAAGTTCCTGGCGGATCGGAGTTCCTGTAAGAACTGCTTTGTCAGCTGGAAGATTGGCGACTGTCTCAGGAAAATTACAGCAGATTCTGGATGCAGAAGAGAGACAGAGTTTATTGGCAAGACCTGGAGTCATGTCGGACTCGTGGATCAATGCGGGGATTTTTAAACGTTTGGCCGCGATCACAACGGGAACCGTAACGAAACCGCCTTTAGAAAAAACAACGTCCGGTTTCAGCTCTTTCAGAATCTTTCTGGCCTGGCTGAATCCCTTCAGTACACGAAACGGGTCAGAGAAGTTTTTGAGATCGAAGTAACGTCTCAGCTTTCCGGATGAGATTCCATAATATGGGATTCCAAGTTCTTCGATCAGTTTTTTTTCGATTCCTTCGTAGGAACCGATGTAGGAAATCTTATAACCAAGCTCCCTGAGCTTTGGAATCAGGGCAATATTTGGAGTTACATGTCCGGCAGTACCACCGCCGGTAAGTACGATGTGTTTCATTTGGATTCCTCCTGAATAGTCATATACTATCATTAAATATGAACTCTAACGGAGGAATTGTCAAGGAAAGATAGGATTACAGGAGAAAAATAATGGAAAATTTCAGGGATGCTGAACTGAAAAAATGGTTGGCAGAAGAATATGAAAAAGAAACCGAAGAGATGGAAAAAATCCTGTTTCCAGATGGAGTGATTCCTGATGATGGAGAAACAGAAGAGGAGGCAAAGGCTGCTTATCAGAGGCTTGTAGAAAAACTGAAAGCAGATGGTGTTTACAAAGAAGACGAAACTGACAGTATTAAAACTGATGATCATAAAGAGAATGTAAAAATCGTTTATCTGCCCGAAAAGAAAAGTCATAAAGCAGCTCGCGTAGCGGCAGCAGTACTTGTATGCTCAGCCGGTATCTTCGCCGCAAGCATGACCAGCCAGGCGAACAGGAGTTATTTTATTGATTCTGTGAGGTATTGGGTTGGGGATGATACGAAGATTGTGGTAGATAATGATAGAACGAATGAGAAAGAATGTGAAGATGAGCAGACGGCGATAGATGATATTGAAGAAGAACTGGATTTAGACATACCGCTGATATTGTATCGTCCTGAAAATTTTGAGTTTAGAAGTTACAACGTTAATGTTAAATCAGGATATGCAATAATGGAATATTATTATGGGCAGGAAATTGTTACGTTATATATTAATGATTATTCGGATGAGCGTAAAAGCGGGGCGTATATTCTGGACGGAAAAGAAATTGCAACGATAAAGATGAAAAATGAAAATATCAATATCACTATAAAGAAAATACAAGATAAAAATGACAAGAAGGAAAATTATGCGGCATATTGGGAGAAAGATTCAGTATTTTATCAGATAAGTGGTAAGATGCAGCAAAGTGAATTTATAAAATTAGTAAAAAATATCAAGTTTTAGCGCGATTAAATGTCTTTAAAATCGTATATATATTGTAATGAAAGTTTAAAGGAGGAAAGACATTACATGAAAGAGAAAATGAAAAAAATAATAAGTATGTTGCTTTTAGTATGTTGCTGCAGTGTGTTATTTGCAGTTCCTGCAATGGCAGAAAGTTTATCAGATGATTTTTCAGTGGAAACAGATACAGATGCGGATTACGCTGAAGATACAACGTATAGTGTTTTACGTGGTAATAATTTAAATTTTGGAACGACAACCATAAAGAAATTAGCAAGTAATAAAGTTATTATTACGGGAATTACTCAGTGTCATCATGTATGCGATAAAGTTTATTTGGACGTTTACTTGGAAAGAAAAGTAAATGGAACATATTCTACATATAAAAACTGGAGTTTTACAGCATCAAAGGCAAGTAATTTAGTTAGAGATATTACAGTTATTGTTCCAAGTGGATATTATTATCGTGTACGAGGCTATCATGCAGCGAAAGATGGTAGCAAGGAGGCAACAAGGACTCTAACCAATGGTATTCTTGTAAAATAATAAATCAACAAAATAACACACCCCCCAGCGATGCCACACCCCCAAAAAAAAATAAAAAATCCAGTAAACTTTACATTACCTTCGCTGGGGAAGGTCTAAAAATTCTGAATAATATCAAAAAATCTAAAAAAATCCCCTTAAAAAAAGAAACATATTTCACAAAAAGACTGTCAAAAAACATATATTTCGTGTATAATAAATACAATAACAAACCGTTAATAAACAGAAAGTCGATTATTTCTTCTTGGAATTGTATATCACAGCGTTTCTGGATGATCGGATATCACAGAGAGATCCTTCAGGCTTTTTTTGATATGGAAATTTCAGAACGTGGGACGGAAAAGGGGGCTTGTGCATGAAGATAACATTTATCGGTGCTACGCATGAGGTGACTGGAAGCTGTTATTATCTGGAAGCGGCAGGACGGAAGTTTCTGGTGGATTATGGAATGGAGCAGGGACCGGATTATTATGAAAATAAGGAGCTTCCGGTGGCTCCGGGTGATCTGGATTTTGTGCTTCTGACACATGCACACATGGATCATTCCGGAAATCTTCCGGCCTTGTATGCAAAAGGCTATCAGGGTCCGATTTATGCGACAGAGGCAACTTGTAATCTCTGCGATATCATGCTTCGTGACAGCGCACATATCCAGATGTTCGAGGCTGAGTGGAGAAACCGAAAGGGGCGGAGAGAAGGAAAACCGGAATTTATTCCTGCATACACTATGGAAGATGCCATGGGTGTGCTCCGGAACTTCGTCAGATGCCCATATGATAAGATCATCAAACCGGCAGAGGGAATCGAAGTAAGATTTGTGGATGCAGGACATCTTCTTGGCTCCAGCAGTATTGAAGTCTGGATGACGGAAGAGGACAAAACAGAAAAGATCGTTTTTTCCGGCGATATCGGAAATATCAATCAGCCGCTGATCAGGGATCCGGTATATATCCGAGAGGCAGATTATGTTGTGATGGAATCTACCTACGGAGACCGCAGTCATGGAGAACGTCCGGATTATCCGGCAATACTGGCAGAGATCATCCAGAGGACCTTTGACAGAGGCGGCAGTTTGGTGATCCCGTCCTTTGCAGTAGGCCGTACTCAGGAAATGCTGTATTTTATCCGACAGATCAAAGAACAGGGACTGGTTCACGGCCATGATGGTTTTACGGTATATGTAGACAGTCCCCTTGCCAATGAGGCAACTACGATCTTCAGTGAGAATGCATATACCTGCTATGATGAGGAAGCAATGGATCTTTTGAATAAAGGTATCAATCCGTTATCCTTCCAGGGATTGAAGACCTCCGTTACTACCGATGATTCCAGAGCTATCAATTTTGATGAGAACTGCAAGGTGATCATTTCCGCCAGCGGCATGTGTGATGCTGGTCGTATCAAACATCATCTGAAACACAATCTGTGGAATCCCAGAAATACCATTCTTTTTGTTGGATACCAGGCTATCGGAACTCCGGGACGGGCATTGTTGGAAGGTGCTGTGGAGATGAAGCTGTTTGGTGAGACTGTGCAGGTAGCTGCTGAAATATGCAAAATGCCGGGAATCAGCGGTCATGCTGATGTAAACGGACTTATAGAATGGGCGAAAGCCTTTGAGACGAGACCAAAACACGTATTTGTTACGCATGGTGATGATACGGTGACGGAGATTTTTGCCCAGAGGCTTAAAGAAGAGCTTGGGTATGATGCAACAGCACCCTTTAGTGGAACTGAATATGATCTTCTGGAGAACCGGTGTATCCATGAGGCTGTCGGTGTTCGGATCGTAAAGGCAACTGCTTCGCCGAAAACAACCAAGGCTGCCCGTGCATATGAGAAGCTGTTGGCTATGGGACGTCGCCTGATGTCCGTGATCCGGAAGAATGAAGGCTGCCCCAATAAAGATCTGGATCGTTTTGCAAGAGATATCCAGTCACTGTGTGACAAGTGGGATAGAACGGACATTTAACCGGATAACAAAGATAACATTGAAACAATTATTTTGTCAGATTATCCTAAAATCACCCTGCGGAAATTTTTCGCAGGGTGATGATAAATACGATATACAAAATAAGATTATGTGAGATCAGCCTTCGTTCAATGCCTGGCGGATGGCTTTTGCAAGCTGATCCGGACATGAAGTTGGTTTGAATCCGCAGCGGATGCCTTCCAGACGGGAGATCACTTCATCTGCATCCATTCCCTCTGCAAGCTGTGCAACACCCTGTGTGTTTCCGGAACATCCGCCTGTAAACTTGATATTGTGAACTTTTTTATTATCGTCGATCTCGAACTCAATTCCCTGAGCACAGACGCCTTTTGTCTTATAAACCATTCTGGTTACCTCCTGTTCTGTTTATTTATCGATTATAGCATCTCTCAAAAAAAGTTTCCATAAAAAATAAAATTTGTTATAATGAACAATGTAGAAAAAGAAAAAGATACTGCTGAACGGAAAAAACTGTGAAATTCAGCGGGATATCATATTGAAAGAGAGGATTTACAGATCATGAAATGTGTTGGAATCATAGGAGCAATGGAACAGGAAGTAGCAAGACTGAAAGAGGTTATGGAGAATGTATCCATTACTACCAGAGCCGGAATGGATTTTTATGAGGGTGTTCTGGAAGGAAAGAAGGTAGTTGTGGTACAGTCCGGGATTGGTAAGGTAAATGCCGGCATGTGCACCCAGATCCTGGCAGATCTCTTTCAGGTGGAAGCGGTGATCAATACCGGTATCGCAGGAAGCCTTAACAATGATATCAATATTGGAGATATCGTACTTTCCACAGATGTTCTTCATCATGATATGGATGCAACCGGATTCGGATATCCGAAGGGACAGATCCCGCAGATGAAAGAGTTTTCCTTCCAGGCAGATGAGTGCCTTCGTAAGATCGCACATGATGTATGCGAGGAAGTAAATCCGGAGATCAGGGTTTTTGAAGGAAGAATTGCTTCCGGAGATCAGTTTGTATGTGATCAGGGTGTAAAAGATAATATTGTAAAGGAATTCAGCGCCTATGCTGTTGAGATGGAGGGCGCAGCGATCGGACAGGCAGCAGCTCTTAACGGGATTCCATTCCTGATCATCCGTGCTATCTCAGATAAAGCAGATAATAGTGCGAACATGGATTATCCGGCTTTTGAAAAGCTTGCAATTGAGCACAGCGTACGTCTGACCCAGGGAATGCTGAAACGGATGGCCTGATCGGAACTTTGGAGGGAACCGTCATTTTTCTTCTGCATATACTGTAAGAGATAGTAGAGAGAGGACAGCAGAAGAGTTATGATCTATCCAGATTTTTATCCGTTTTATGCTACACAGGGAAGTCCTGGTTTTTATAATGAAGAGAGAGAACAGGAAAAGGAATTTGATCTGATGAGATCATACTATCCGGATACAGCCCGAAGGATCCAGGAAAAAGCGGAAGCACAGTGTCAGCTTTTGGATTATGAGGGAAGCCGGCTGTATGATGAATATCCGGATCGTTTCATGCTCTATCACATCTGTCACCAGGTGAAAGGACAGATGGAAGGAGATACCAGTGTACAGGAGATTCCAGGAGGGTTCCTGGATGATCTGATCGAAGTGCTGGTGTATCAGGAGATTTCCAGACGAAGATGCAGGAGGAGAAGGTGCAGAAAATGTTTCCGCACTGAGTATTAAAATGGCGGTTTACCCATGAACGATACAGTGATACTGGCAGAAGCGACCAAAACTGGTTCGCACAACATCTGTCCATATACAATAAAACAAAAAGTGAATATAATGGAAGTATGATGAAAACAATAAGGGAATTTTTAGAAGAACAGATTAATGAACAGCTGATACAGGCTGTTGTCAGTGGCCGCAGGACTGGCGAGGGACCTTCCAAGGTGAAGCTTCGTCCTGTGGAGCTGAAGGGTCAGATTTTTTACCAGGCGTCCATGACAGAAGGGACGAAGGTTTATCATAAGAATTTTACCAGGGAAGAGATGATCGCTTATCTGGAGCATGCCATGGAGGAATTTCGTCAGCTTCAGGCAACCGGACGCAGTCAGGATGGAAGTATCCTTATCAGCAAGAAAGGGAAAGCAACCATCAAAACAAAACAACATGGGCCTGCACAGAATGAGAAGATAAAGATCGCTCCTCATAACCGGGTGAAACAGTACATTCTCAGAGAGGGAACGGCAGCTCCGTTTCTGGTGGATCTGGGAGTTATGACAAAGGATGGAAAGATCGTTGCTTCCAGATATGACAAGTTCAGACAGATCAATCGCTTTCTGGAGTTTATCAGGGATATCCTTCCGAAGCTTCCTAAAGACAGAGAGATCACGATCCTGGATTTTGGCTGCGGAAAATCCTATCTTACTTTTGCTATGTATTATTATCTCAGAGAACTGGAGGGTTTTGATGTAAACATCATAGGGCTGGATCTTAAGGAAGATGTGATACGGCATTGCAGTGAATTGGCCAGATCTTATGGTTATGACAAGCTGCATTTTTACCAGGGAGATATTGCAGGGTACGAAGGTGTTTCATCTGTGGACATGGTGGTGACACTTCATGCCTGCGATACAGCAACAGATTTCGCTCTGGCCAAGGCAGTGGAATGGGGGGCTCAGGTGATCCTGTCTGTTCCATGCTGTCAGCATGAACTGAATCGTCAGATCCGAAACGAAATGCTCCAGCCTGTTATGCGTTATGGGATCCTGAAGGAAAGAATGGCAGCTCTGATCACAGATGGTCTTCGTGCCGAGCTTCTGGAAAGCAAAGGATATGAAACCCAGCTTCTTGAATTTATCGATATGGAACATACACCAAAGAATATTCTGATCCGCGCAGTAAAAACCGGAAAGAAAAAGAGCAGGGACAGTTTTTCGGATACCATGAAGGCTCTTCATGTGGCTCCTACCCTGGACAGGCTTCTTTATCCGGAAGAGTCAGCCTCACAGAAGGGAGAATGACATGATGAAGATCCTACGTAAGGGAGTGATACTGCTGGTGATCTTTGTGGCAGTAGTAGCCGGGACCTCATTTCTGATGAACAGTCAGTCTACAGATAACCGCTCAGATATGAACGATGCCACACTTCCGGAGGTTATGGTAAAGATCGGAAGTACCCAGGCAAATAAGATGTATGGATACAGACAGCAGATGCAGACCGATTTCATGAGAGGAAGTATTACTCCGCTGGATACGACCAAAAAAGTGTCTTTTGAGATCAACCCATATGCTGATACAGTAACAGGGCTTGCTTATGAGGTACGGACTTCAGACGGAAGCAAGGTTATGGAGAACCGTAAGATCAAGAATCTCACGAAAGAGGACAACGGCTGTTTAAGTACAGAGATTGAGATCGGCAGTGACCTTCGCATGAACCAGGAGTATTCCATGCAGATCACGCTGGATACCAGTGAGGGGGAAGTTTACTACTATACAAGAGTGGTTTCCAGAACCCAGTTGAATACAGAAGCGTATCTTCAGTTTGTCAAGGATTTTTCCACAAAGTGTCTGGACAAGGAACAGGCAGATACGCTGACCGGATATCTGGAAGCGGAGGATATTTCCGGCGGAACGAATTACAATAATATTTCCATCAGTTCTGGACTTTCCAATATCAGCTGGGGATCCCTTTCTCCGAAGCTCTACATGGAAGGAGTTCCGCTGATCGATGATATCAATGAAACGACTGCAAGTATCACGCTGGATTATCAGGTTTCCGCACAGGATGATGAGGGTAAAACCGAAATTTATGATGTTACGGAATTTTACCGTATGCGTTATACAGAAACAAGGATCATGCTGCTGGATTTTAAACGTTCTGCAACGAAGGTATTTGATCCGTCTCAGAAGGTAGTTTCCGATGCAGGCCTGCTTCTGGGTGTCCGTGACAAGAATGTCACCTATGCTTCAGACAGCAGTGGAAAGATCGTTGCTTTTGAGCAGGATGGGGATCTCTGGTCTTATGCACCGTCCAGCGGAAAGATCACAAGGATCTTCAGCTTCCGCAAAGAGGAAGATAACGATTCCAGATATGTGCGCAACGAACATGATATCAAGATCATCCGAGTGGCAGATAACGGGGATGTGGACTTTGTATTGTACGGTTACATGAACCGTGGTGTTCACGAGGGATACAGCGGTGTCTGTGTTTATCACTACAACAGCGACCGTAATGTGGTGGAAGAAAAAGTATTCATACCAAGTACAGAATCCTACGAGTTCCTGAAGGAAGATCTTGGAACACTCACTTATGTAAACAAAAACAATCAGCTGTTTCTGCTGTTTGCACAGAAGCTGTATCAGGTAGATATTGAGACAGGAACCTCACAGGTTCTGGAAGAAGGAATCAAACAGAACCATTTTGTTGTGTCAGATACCAAGGCACATGCAGCATGGCTGATCGAATCCGGAGATGATGCAGGGAAGATCCGGGAAATTGAATTTGATTCTCTGAAAACAAGAGATATTTCGCCGGAAAGCGGAAAAAATCTGAGAGCTCTGGGATTTATGAATGAAGATCTGGTATATGGGATCCTTTCCGATGAAGACATTCTTACGGATACCAACGGACATGAAACAGAGGGAATCAGTACATTCCGCATTGAAAGCTTTAAAGGAAAGGTGAAAAAGGAGTATCGTCAGGATGGCCTTTATATCACTAACGTAACGGTTGGCAGTACCATGATGGAGTTTGAACTTTCTGCAAAATCGGGGAATGCTTATACAGTCCAGAAAAAGGACAATATCATGAATAACAAAAAAGCATCCGGAAGCCAGATAGATGTAGCATTGATCACTACAAACCGTGCAGGAACGCTGATCCGCCTGACCATGACTCAGAAACCGGAGACAGACAGTCCGCTGCTTGTTTGTTCCAAGATCGAGAGTACTGAAGACTCATCGGTAACATTGGATACTACCGTTCCACAGGGAGAACTTTATTATGTTTATGCATATGGTTCTCTTGACCGTATCTATACCGATCCGGCTGCAGCTGTGAAACGCGCGGATGCGCAGACTGGAGTGGTACTTAACCGTGCGCAGCAGTATGTCTGGGAACGTGGAAACAAAAAAACAAAGCTCCAGATGAATATAGAGGATGTACCGGAAAGTATACGTACAGCCAACTGGAAGAAAAAAGAACTTCAGGATAGCCTTGGTGATATGGGAACGGTGATCGATCTGACCGGCTGCACTCTTGACAATGTTCTTTATGAGGTCAGTGCCCAGAGACCGGTGATCGCCAAGACAGGAGAAAATTCCAGTGTGGTGATCGTAGGCTATGATGAATATAATACCTATCTTTATGATCCGGCAACAGGGCAGATCAGCCCGTATGGAATGAATGACAGTACAGCGCTGTTTGAGAGTGCCGGAAATGTATTTCTCACCTATATAGAAAACGTCATAGAATGATGCTTACAGAGCAGGCCGGATGAAGGCCATGGGGTTACAGCAGGATGGCAAGACGGGAGTTCCCGTTTGGCATAAATCGGAAAACAGGAAAAAAGTTCCTGTTTTCCGGGAAAAGCGCGACAGGAAAGGGGAAAAATCAATGTTAAGTGAAAGTATTAAAAAACTGGTACAGTATGGGGTGGAGAGTGGTATTACTCCGGAATGCGAAAGAATTTATGCAACCAATCTTCTTCTGGATGCCTTTGGGGAAAGCGAATATACAGAACCGGAGACAGAGTATGCTAAAATCAATCTTGAGGAGACTTTGAACGAACTTCTTGATGAGGCTGTAAAGAGGGGCATCATCGAGGACAGTATTGTGTACAGAGATCTCTTTGATACAAAACTGATGAACTGTCTGATGCCGCGTCCTGCCCAGGTGCAGAGAGAATTCTGGGATGCTTATAAAGAAGATCCGGAAAAAGCTACAGATTATTTTTATAAGCTGAGTCAGGACAGTAACTATATCAGACGTTATCGCGTAAAAAAAGATCAGAAATGGACAGTAGACAGCGAATATGGCAAGATCGATATCACGATCAACCTGTCCAAGCCGGAAAAAGATCCAAAGGCTATCGCAGCTGCCAAGCTGGTAAAATCCAGCAGCTATCCAAAATGTCTGCTTTGTCCGGAAAATGAAGGCTATGCAGGAAGAGTCAATCATCCGGCAAGGGAGAACCACAGGATCATCCCGATCACCATCAATGACAGTCCATGGGGCTTCCAGTACTCTCCATATGTTTACTACAATGAACATTGTATCGTATTTAACAGTCAGCATACTCCGATGAAGATCGAGAGAAATACATTTATCAAGCTGTTTGATTTTGTAAAGCTGTTCCCACATTATTTCCTTGGCTCCAATGCGGATCTTCCAATCGTAGGAGGTTCTATCCTTAGCCACGATCATTTCCAGGGCGGGCATTATACCTTTGCCATGGCGAAGGCAGAGATTGAAAAGCATGTGACGATCCCGGGATACGAAGATGTGGAAGCCGGCATTGTAAAATGGCCTCTTTCCGTACTGCGTATCCGTAGCAAAGACGAGACGAGACTGATCGATCTGGCAACACATGTACTGGCAGGCTGGAGAGGATATACGGATGAGGCTGCATTTATCTTTGCAGAAACAGACGGAGAGCCGCATAACACCATCACACCGATCGCACGTAAAGTGGGAGATACCTTTGAACTGGATCTGACATTACGTAACAATATCACAACAGAGGAGCATCCGCTGGGGGTTTATCATCCGCATGCATGCTATCATCATATCAAGAAAGAGAATATCGGTCTTATCGAAGTTATGGGACTCGCTGTTCTTCCGGCACGTCTGAAAGAAGAGCTGGAGCTTCTTGAAGAATACATTTTAAGCGGCAGGGACATCGCTTCCAATGAGAAAATCGAGAAACATGCTGCATGGGTTGCAGAATTTCTGCCAAAATATGAGAAACTTGATAAAGATAATATCCAGGAAGTCCTTCGCAGGGAAGTGGGCAATGTATTTGTTCATGTACTGGAGGATGCCGGTGTTTATAAATGCACACCAGAGGGCAGGGATGCATTTATGAGATTTATCAATACTCTGTAAAAAAAAGTACGGAGGCACCCGGGGATGGATATGTATTTCAGGAGGAGTTTGTTTATATGAAAAACAGAGAAAAAACCGGAAAGGCCTTTCGGATAAAATGGCTTTTGCTGGCACTTGTGGCAGCTGCACTGATCTTTGTGCCGGCTGCATCGCATAAGGTGTCGGCGGCGAAGCTTGTTTATACCGTTAAGTTCAATAATAATTCAGGTACCAGCAAAAGTAAGACGTATACCGCACTGACACAGAATGTGACATTAAATACTACGATCCGGCTTCCGGCAGTACCCAAGGCTGTGGGATATCAGAATCTCGGATGGACCACACGGAAGGGGAGCAGTAAGGTGGTATATAAAGCAGGTGCCCGCGTAAAGGTCAGAAAAGATATGACTCTGTATGCGGTCCGCAGAAAGAGCAGATACTATACCGTAAACTTCTATCTTGGAAATGGAAGCACCAATTCCGCATATAAGAAGCTGCAGAAAAAAGTAGAAGAGGGTACATATTACACATTGCCTGCAGTTCCATCCAGATCGGGATATGTAAATCTTGGCTGGTCAACAGCAAAGAACGGCAAGGCATCTACTGCAAAAAAAGTAGGAACGAAGATTAAAATCTCCGGTAATATCAGATACTATTCCGTACAGATGCAGTCAGTAAAAGTAAATCTCCGCAAGGCAAACGGAACCGTATGGAAGACAGTAACACTTGGAAAGGGCGGTTACCTTAAGCTCCCATCTGTATCCAATGCGACAGGTTATACGTTTATGGGTTGGTCTAAGACCAGACGGACCGGTTCTTCCACAGATCCGGATTATGAAGCAGGTGAACTTCTGCGGATCAACAAAAACACCAATCTGTATGCGACGGTATTTAACCGTGCACTGGAGAAGGACATCAGTTCCGATGAGATGGCTCATCCGGCGATCGGTATGATGTACAGTAAGGTCATTTTTGTGGGAGATTCCCGTACTGCAGGAATACAGGCGACACTGAAAAAACAGATGAGCAGTTCTGTAACAAATGGGGTTTCTTTTGTTGCAAACCCAGGAAAGGGCTTGAGCTGGTTCCGGGATACAGGATATGCACAGCTTATAGAAGAAATCGACAAAACAGAAGGTTCCAAACCAATCGCCGTTATCTTTAATCTGGGTGTCAATGACCTGGGAAATGCAGGCAATTATGTCAGCTATATGACCAGTATCGCATCCACATTGAAAAGTAAGAACTGTAAGCTCTTTTACATGTCTGTAAACCCGATCAACAGTACCATGATCACAAAAGCAGGAAGAGGCGCCCGTACAGAGGCACAGGTAAGAGAATTCAACAGCAAGATCCGTTCCGGTCTTTCTCTGGATTACAAGTACATCGATATGTACAGCGTACTTATGAAAAAAGGCTACGGGACCAATGCTTCCTACAATGGCACAGACGCTGACAGTGATGACGGACTTCACTACACAACAAAGACATTCAAGAGGATCTACTATTACTGCATTACTTATCTCAACACAGGAAGTATCAACGCATCTTATTATTAATGGTATAACAGACAGAAAAATCCCGTCTGCCGGAGACATTCCGCCAGGCGGGATTTTTCTGTCCGGCGGCCCGCTATTTTTCTGTCCGACAGGGCAATTACTCCTTGCACGAACCATGAGAATAGTCTATACTTAATTCGATACGGACGTTTGGAGGTCCGCAGGGACGTGTGATCCTGAATATGAGGAATGAGGTATAGATTATGAAACTGACAACAGTGAAAGAGATTTACAGAAACCGTGAACAGTATCTCGACAAAGAGATCACCGTAGGTGGATGGGTACGAAGTGTTCGTGATTCCAAGGCGTTTGGATTCATCGTACTTCATGATGGAAGCTTTTTTGAAACTCTTCAGATCGTATATCACGATAACATGGAGAATTTCGCAGAGGTTTCCAAGCTGAACGTTGGAGCGGCCATCATTGTTAAGGGAACGCTGGTAGCTACCCCTCAGGCGAAGCAGCCATTTGAGATCCAGGCAACAGAGATATCTGTAGAGGGAGCTTCCGCACCGGATTATCCACTTCAGAAGAAGAGACACAGTCTTGAATACTTAAGGACCATGACACATTTAAGACCGAGAACAAATACTTTTCAGGCTGTATTTCGTGTACGTTCTCTCTGTGCATATGCGATCCATAAATTTTTCCAGGAGAGAGGCTTTGTCTATGTGCACACACCGCTGATCACAGGAAGTGACTGTGAAGGTGCAGGAGAGATGTTCCAGGTAACAACACTGGATCCGAAGAATATTCCGCTGACAGAGGATGGAAGTGTTGATTATTCACAGGATTTCTTCGGAAAGGAGACAAACCTTACCGTAAGCGGACAGCTGAACGGAGAGACTTATGCACAGGCATTCCGCAATATCTACACATTCGGACCGACCTTCCGTGCTGAGAATTCCAACACTACCCGTCATGCAGCTGAGTTCTGGATGATCGAGCCTGAGTGTGCGTTTGCAGACCTTCAGGACGCTATGGAGCTTGCAGAGGCTATGCTGAAATACGTGATCCGTTATGTCTTTGAGAATGCACCGGAGGAAATGAACTTCTTCAATTCCTTCATTGACAAGGGGCTTCTTGACAGACTGAACCATGTGCTTAATTCTGAATTTGCGCATGTGACCTATACAGAGGCTGTTGAAATCCTTGAGAAGAACAATGACAAATTTGATTACAAGGTATTCTGGGGATGTGATCTTCAGACAGAGCATGAGCGCTATCTGACAGAGCAGGTCTACAAGAGACCGGTATTTGTTACAGATTATCCGAAGGAGATCAAGGCATTCTACATGAAACTCAACGAGGATGGAAAGACAGTTGCGGCTATGGACTGCCTGGTGCCGGGAATCGGAGAGATCATCGGAGGAAGCCAGAGAGAAGATGACTACGACAAGCTGAGAGCACGTATGGATGAGCTGGGTCTGAAACCGGAGGATTACGATTTCTATCTGGATCTTCGTAAATATGGTTCCACACGTCATTCCGGCTTTGGTCTTGGATTTGAGAGATGTGTCATGTACCTTACAGGTATGGGCAACATCCGTGACGTGATCCCATTCCCGAGAACTGTAAAGAACTGCGATCTTTGATCAGAACACTTTTGCACAGCAGGACGTTCTGTGCTCCTGAGATCAGAGAACAGCAGGGAGAAATTGGCAACAGGTATTGATATGTGTGACTGACACACAAGGGAGAACATTATGAGATTTATTCATCTTGCAGACGTGCATCTGGGCGCAGTTCCCGACAGGGGCTGCCCGTGGAGCAAAGAGCGGGAGGAAGAAATCTGGAGCACTTTCCGCCGGGTTATTGCGGGCATCCGCGAAGATCCGGTGGATTTGCTATTTATATCCGGAGATCTGTTCCACCGCCAGCCTCTTATGAGAGAGCTTAAGGAAGTAAATTATCTGTTTTCCACCATCCCGGATACCAGAGTGTATCTGATGGCAGGAAATCATGATTTTATAAGCAGAGATTCTTTTTATAATACGTTTGAGTGGAATTCCAATGTTATATTTTTCAGGAGCAGGGAACTGACCTGCGTTAAAGATCCCAGGCTTGATGTCTATGTATATGGACTGAGTTACTATGACCGGGAAATAAAAGACGGACTTTATGATCAGGCTGTCCCTGTCCAGAAAGAAGGAATCCATATTCTGCTGGCCCATGGCGGCGATGAGAAGCATATTCCT
The DNA here is from genome assembly GCF_003480785.1 of Ruminococcus sp. AM26-12LB. Taxonomy (NCBI): domain Bacteria; kingdom Bacillati; phylum Bacillota; class Clostridia; order Eubacteriales; family Oscillospiraceae; genus Ruminococcus; species Ruminococcus sp. AM26-12LB. The sequence continues at coordinate 218,979 of NZ_QUJX01000001.1, forward strand.
CTCAGTGCAGCAGCTCTGGCGGCGTCAGGCTTCGATTATGTGGCGTTAGGGCATATCCACAAGCCGCAGATCCTGATCCGTGACCAGGCGGCCTTTTCCGGGGCTCTGGAGCCCATTGACAGGAATGATACAGGGGAACATGGATATATGGAGGGACGACTGATCAACGGAAGGATCCGTACAGAGTTCATTCCCTTTGCCTGTCGTTCCTATCAGCAGCTGGTAATGACACTTCACGAGGAAACTACACAGATATCTCTGGAAGAAGCGGTAAAATCCCAGATTTTCCGCAGAGGAGGAAGGAATATCTACAGGATCGTTCTTCAGGGAATGCGTTCGCCGGATCTTCTTCTGATCCCTGAGAAACTGAAAAGTCTCGGAAATGTTACCGATGTTGTGGATGAATCCTGGCCGGCGTATGATCTTGGTGAGCTCTACAAACGCTACAGCGGTACTCTGATCGGTGATTATATCGGCTATTTTCTGGCCAAAAAGGGTATGGATACCGTGGAAAAAAAGGCGCTGTATTATGGGCTTCAGGCATTGCTTGAGACAGGCAGCCGGCGATAAAGGGGCAGCACAGGAGGATAGCATAAGATGGTTATCAGACGTTTAAAAATAAAAAATTTCGGGAAGATCCGGGACAAGGATATGGAGCTTTCGCCTGGGATCAACGTACTTTACGGTGAAAATGAGAGTGGAAAAACTACCACACATACATTTATCCGCTCCATGTTTTACGGCGTTCGCAGACTGCGGGGAAAGGCTGCTCTGAACGATACATATACAAAATATGAACCATGGGAAAATCCGGCAGAATATGGTGGGATCATGTGGTTCACAAGTAAGGGGAAGAAGTATCGTCTTACCAGGAATTTTTATAAAGAAAAGAAGCTGGGAGAGCTTCTCTGTGAAGATGATGGCAGTCTTGTGGATGCGGAACAGGGAGCTCTTGGAACTATTCTGGGAAATGTAAGTGAGGCAGTTTATGATAATACGGTGTCTGTGGCACAGCTGAAAAGCGTTACAGGAAAAGATCTCGTACGTGAACTGCAGAATTACATGGCCAGCTATCAGGGAACCGGTGACAGTTCCATTGACATGGGACGAGCCATGCAGATGCTGAAAATGTCCAGAAAAGGATATCTGACAGAAGCGGCCCGGCGAAAAAAGGAGCTGGAAAGGGAAAAAGAAAAGATTTCCGCAAACATGGAATATATCCGCAGAGAGATCCGTGAACTGGATGAGAAGCGTGATCGGATCATGCAGCAGCAGGACGGGATGAACATAGGGACCAGAGAACGGAGTACAGAGGATCTTCTTGAGCTTCGGATCGATCGTGTAAAAAGAAGGCGGGAGCTGACAGATGCAGTTCTGGCAGTTGTGCTGCTTGGCGGGATTGCCGGTACCGGCTGCCTGGCAGCTTTTTCCGGGCAGGTCATTTTCAGTGTTCTGGCAGGCGTGGCAACTGCGGCGATTTCTGTAGCGGCATTGTTTTTTCGCATACGGCTCAGCAGGGAGCTGAATAAGAGAGAACGTCAGAGAGAGCGCTGGCATTCCAGACATGAGGAGCTGACCTGGAACCGGAACAGTCTGGACAGTGACTACGAAGAGAAGCATACAGCGCTGGAGAACCTGCAGGCAGAGTTGACGGAATGTGAAGAAAATACAGAAGTGATCACTCCGGAGGAAACGGAGATCCAGGCGCTGAATATGGCTATGGAGACGATTGAGGCACTTTCCGGAAACATTACGGATCAGGTAGGGGTCCGTCTGAAAAAACGTACATCTGAGATATTAAGTGAGATCACCGGTGGCAGATACCAGGAGGTTCTGATGGATGAGGCACTGCATATGTCTGTGAACACAGGGGAGCGTATCGTATCCATTGAGAGACTGAGCCGCGGGACACTGGAGCAGATTTATTTTGCCCTTCGTATGGCAGCAGGAGAGCTTTTCTGCAAAGAGGAACCGTTCCCTGTGATCCTGGATGATGTATTTGGCATGTATGATGAAGAACGTCTTGCAGCGGCTCTCAGGTGGCTGCATAAAGAAAACAGACAGGTGATCATAAGTACCTGCCATAAAAGAGAAATGGAGATCCTGGATAAAGAGAGGATTCCCTATCAGAAGCTTCCTATGTGAGCTTTTGCAGGAAGATTTCAGCATAAAGATCAAAAGCAAAGCAGACAGCAGATGCGGATCATGGATATCCGTCTGTTACAGAAATATAAAGCGGCTGCGCTTTCTGAGAAACTGTTATATCGTTCTCAGAAGGTGCAGCCGCTTTGCGTGCGTTATGATTTATTTATTTCTCATGCTGGCTCATGTAATTTGTTACGCAGCGTTTGATTCTGTCTACCGGATTCAGAAGGTGGCTGACAGAGGTATCATGGTTCAGCGTATCAATGATCAGAGCAATATATTTGCTCATATCGCAGCTGATGTAGTATGGCTTCTCAAGAAGCTCCGGTGACTGATAAACCAGGTTAGTAGTAAGGAGCTTGTCGAAGTAGCCCTTCTTGTAAGCATCGTCAAATTTATCAAGACCATCGGTAAAGAATCCGAAGGTAGAGCAGATGTAAACTCTGCCTGCTCCTTTCTCTTTCAGGAGAGACGCGATCTTAATGATCGTATCACCGGAGGAGATCATATCATCGATCAGGATCATATCCTTGCCCTCGATCTTTGGTCCGAGGAATTCATATGCTGCGATCGGATGACGGCCGTTTACATATCTTGAGTAATCCAGACGTTTATAGTACATACCCATATCAACACCGAGGACATTGGCGAGATAGATCGCACGATTCATGCTTCCTTCGTCCGGGCTGATCGTCATGAAATGATCCTTGTCGATATGAAGTCCCTTTTCATTATTAAGAAGAGCCTTGATGAACTGGTAGGATGGCTGTACAGTCTCAAAACCATGAAGAGGAGTCGCATTCTGTACACGGGAATCATGTGCATCAAAAGTGATGATATTCTCAACACCCATATCGATCAGCTCATGAAGTGCATTGGCACAGTCAAGAGACTCTCTTCCGACACGCTTGTCCTGGCGACTCTCATAGAGATATGGCATGATCACGTTGACTCTGCGGGCTTTTCCGCCTACAGCGGCGATAACACGCTTCATATCCTGGAAATGATCATCCGGGGACATAAGATTTCTGTAAGGTCCGATCGGATAGGATAAGCTGTAATTTGTCACATCTACCATTACGTAGATATCATCACCGCGGACAGATTCGTTGATGGTGCATTTACCCTCACCGGAGCCGAAACGTGGAGTCTTGGCGTCAATAATGTAAGAATCGCGCTTGTATCCCTCGAATGCAAAGGAGTCCATTCCAGGATACTGTCTTTCGGCACGCCATTTGACCAGCCAGTCATTCACCTTCGCGCCTAATGAGCTGCAGCTCTGAAGGGGAATCAGTCCAAGTCTTCCTACCGGGAGTGTGGAAAAATCTTTTGTATTTACCTGTGCCATTTTAATTTCCTCCTAAAAATATTTTCTGTATACGGATGTCCTTCCCGATCAACGATATCATCTGATAGTTGCTGGCAATTCGGGAAAATGTTCTCTCGGAATAGGTATCCGAGAAATTTTTGAGCGTCAGATTCGTGGAAATGATCGTGGATTTCCTGCGCATGATCCGCTCATTGAGACAGAGAAAAAGCTGTGAAGATACGAAACTGTTGGTAAGCTCCGTTCCCAGGTCATCAATGATCAGAAGATCACAGTCATAGATCAGTTCCTCGTCTGTGCCGGTATCTTTTCGGGAAAAAGAATTCGCAGCCATCATATCAAAAAGATCGTAGGCGGAAAAGTACAGGACACAGTGGGTGGATCTGAGAAGCTCTCGGGCGATGCAGTGTGAAAGAAAGGTTTTTCCCACACCGGTATCACCATATAAAAACAGGTTTTCAAATTTATGGTCGAAGTTCTGCACAAAGCGCTGTGCAGTGTCATAGGCCCGTCTGGCTGTTTCCAGGGCAGACAGTCCCGTGGCTTCGTTTTTTATTGTAGCAGAATAATAGTCAAATGAAAAGCTGTCAAAATTCTCTTTTTCGAGAATTTCATTCAGATTGGACTGTGCATAAAGCAGTTCGATCTCAGCTTTTTTAAAACAGGTGCATTTTCGGCTGCCGATATAGCCGGTATCCTGACAGTCAGGGCAGGTGTAAGGCATCTCAAGATAGTCTCCGGGAAAGCCGTTTGCAACAAGAAGGGTGATCCGTTCATCGGAAAGCTCCTGGATGGCTGCCTTCAGATCCGAAGTTCCCTTTTCTTCGCCGTTTAAAAGGCGACGGACTTTGTCAGCACTTAAAGTTGCTACCTCATCATCGATCTCTTTCAGACGGGGGATCTTTCCGTAGGCTTCGGCTGTGTGCTCCTCCAGAATACGGTGGTTCTGTGCCTGCCGGCGGCTGTATTCTCTCATTATAGTATCATATTGAAAATTCTGTAAAGGCATAAAGCGCTCCTTCCAGGTTCTGTTACTGATTATTTAAAAGACGTTTCTCATATTCCGCAAAATCATAATCACGCTGGTGGAAATTATTGAAGCGGTTGCTATTCTGAGGCTGAGTCTGGGGCTGCTTCTTCCTGGAAACGGATTTCTCAAGCTGGCGTTTTTTGTGTGCGGCATCCAGAAGCCGGATATCCTCCAGCGTATGTACGTTTTTCTTTTTCCAGCCGGAGAGGATCTTATCTGCATATTGGAAACTGGGCTGTCCGGTGGAAAGGACAGTACGGCTGCAGGCTTCCTGGATCAGCTCCAGATCAAAACCGTAGGTCTTGCGCCAGGTATCAATGTAAGTGATCTCGTTATCAACAGGATTGCGGCCGCTGATCCCCATAGCCTTCAGGATCGTGTAATAATCCTTGGAAAAACGGGAGCTGGCATCCCGGGCCATCTCGACGGTGGTGATGCCGTCTTTTGCCCAGGCGAGTGCAACAGTTTCAATATAACGCATACTCTTGCGGCCTCTGGAAACACAGTATTCCACCAGATATTCGATGAGATCCGCAGACATATGGAGTTCATCATAGAAAAAAAGGATCTTCTGCATTTCTGTAGGCGTCAGTGTTTTGGTCAGATACTGCTCTGTGATATAGAGAAGCTGACTGATCTCTTCGTTTTGCTTAAGTTCTCTGATCCGGTCAGGAGTGAGACTGAGAATGTAATCAGCGGAGCTTGGGACTCCCGGATCCGTGTTCCCGGAAACGGAAGCAGAATTGCCGGAACCGGTGAAAGTATCCACGGAAGCGCTGCTCTCTCTCTGACCGGTATCCGCAAAGGGTTCCAGCAAAGTGATCCCGGAAAGCTTCTGATCTGCAGTATAGGTTAATGCGATCAGTTTCTCACCTTCCCAGTATTTCAGCGCACGGGAAATATCTCTTTCCGTGCAGAAAAGGCTGTCTGCCATATGCTCCAGGCTGAAAGAAGAAGGAGCGGCAGATACCATCCGGAGAAGGTAGATATATACCTTTACGAACTCCCCGTTGGCACGAGGCATGAAATTGTCAATAAAGCGATTGGAAAGAATCGTTACCTCCAGTTCAGAGGAATTCTGAAGTGAAATCAGGCTCATGATCAGCAGCTCCCTTTCTAAAATACAGCAGATATTTCAGGTGATATCCCAAAGTCCGCCATGCTAAAAAGGATTATAGCACAACCGCTTTTACTTGAGAATAGTCTATTTTCACAGAAGTTGTGCACTAATTTCCATGTGGAAAATGTGGATAGTGTGGAAAACTTTGAGGATAACATTATCAGCAACTAACAAAAACCTTAATTTTGTAAGAAAAATGCGGTATTTGTTGAATTTGGCTGTTGAATTATGTAAAGTTGGTTATACACAAAAAAATCCACATGCCAGGCACGTCTGAAATGTGCATAAGCATGTGGATAATGTGGATAATTATTTTCCGAGAAGGTGTTCTCCAATATTTACAACGTCTCCGGCGCCCATAGTTATCAACAAATCACCATGTGCACAACTTTTTAAGAGGAAGCTCTCGATCTCATCAAAAGTCGGGAAATATTCGCAGGGGGTTCCAAGTTCCTGGATCTGTTTCTGGAGATCCTGGGAAGAAATACCAAGATTGTCTGTTTCACGTGCGGCATAAATATCAGCCAGTACAACATGATCGGCCAGAGTCAGCGCTTTTGCAAATTCCGGAAGAAGAGCTTTGGTACGTGTGTAGGTATGAGGCTGGAATACACACCATACCTTCTGATGCGGATAATTCTTTGCAGCATGAAGGGTTGCCTCGATCTCGGTTGGATGATGCGCGTAATCATCAATGATGGTGATACCGCCGATCTCACCTTTATACTGGAAACGCCGGTCTGTACCGGTAAAGCTTCCGAGACCTTTAACGATCACATCATCCGGAAGGTCCAGAAGGCGTCCTACGGCAATGGCGGCCAGTGCATTGGATACGTTGTGGATACCCGGTACACGCAGATAATAGCTGCCGATCTTTTTGCCCCGGAAGAGAACGGAGAAGGAAGGATGTCCGTATTTATCCCAGGTAATGTCTGCTGCGGTGTAATCGGCATCGTGCTCCAGACCATAGGTAAGAACATTGCATGGAAGCTCCCGGGTGATCGTTTCATACTCCGGTGTGTCGGCGTTGATGATCAGAGTACCGTCAGCAGGGAGAAGCTCTGCAAATTTCCGGAAGGAATGGCGGATGTCATCGATGTCCTTGAAGAAATCCAGATGATCGGCATCCATGTTCAGGATCACACTGATCTTAGGGAAGAAGCTTAAAAAGCTGTTGGTGTATTCGCATGCCTCTGTGATAAAGGTTTCAGAATTTCCAACGCGGATATTTCCGTGGATAGCAGGAAGGATTCCGCCAACACTGATGGTAGGATCACAGTCACCCTCAAGAAGGATATGGGAAACCATGGAAGTAGTAGTGGTTTTTCCATGGGTTCCGGAAATTGCGATTGGTGTATCGTAGTTCCGCATGATCTGTCCCAGAAGCTCTGCGCGGGTAAGCATTGGAAACCCTTTTTCTTTCGCACAGGCAAATTCCGGGTTGTCCGGGTGGATCGCTGCTGTATAGACAACCACATCTACATCATCCTTGATGTTGGAAGCGCGCTGTCCGTAATAGATCACAGCGCCACGTTCTTCCAGTGTGCGGGTCAGCGGGCTGGATTTGGCATCGGAACCGGAAATCCGGAAATTTTCTTCCAGAAGGATCTCGGCAAGGCCGCTCATGCTGATGCCTCCGATCCCGATGAAATGAATATGGAGCGGTTTATGAAAGTCTATCTGATACATAATAATCTCCTTATATATATGTTATTTTCGTAGCTCTTTTGTCTGTTTTATTATAACGCCAACAGAAACAATTGAAAAGTGGTTCTTTTGGCTAAAAAAGCGGTTTTTTCCGGAATATAAAAGTAACCAGAAAATAACATCGAAAAATGTTGAAAATTACCAGAGGAATGAAAAAAATGATGAGTCTTACCAATTTATAATATACAATAGCGATAAAAAAAGTAAAATACAGCTAAAATAATTGTAAAAAATGTTCACTAATACAGTGAAGTATGCTATAATGGAATAATCATAACATACAAGAGGTGATCGCATGATTAAGAAAGAGATGATTGCCATGCTCTTGGCCGGTGGGCAAGGCAGCAGGTTAGGAGTTTTGACAGAAAAGGTTGCAAAGCCGGCAGTCGCTTTTGGTGGTAAATATCGTATCATCGATTTTCCACTGAGCAATTGTATTAACTCGGGAATTGACACGGTGGGTGTGCTGACACAGTACCAGCCTCTCCGCCTGAATACACATATCGGTATCGGTATTCCGTGGGATCTTGACCGCAATGAAGGCGGTGTCACAGTCCTTCCTCCGTATGAGAAGAGCACAAGCAGTGAATGGTACACAGGAACTGCCAATGCGATCTATCAGAATCTGGCTTATATGGAGCAGTATAACCCGGATTATGTACTGATCCTTTCCGGTGACCATATCTATAAGATGGATTACGAAGTGATGCTGGATTTCCACAAGGCGAACAAGGCAGATATTACGATCGCGTGTATGCCGGTTCCCATTGAGGAAGCCAGCCGTTTTGGTATTATGGTTACTGATGAGAGCAGCCGTATTACTGAGTTTGAGGAGAAGCCGGAGCATCCAAGCAGCAATCTTGCATCCATGGGTATCTATATTTTCTCATGGCCGGTTCTGAAGGAAGCACTGATCGCCCTGAAGGATCAGAATGGCTGTGACTTCGGTAAACATATCCTTCCGTACTGTAAAGAGAAGGGGCAGCGCCTTTTTGCTTATGAATACAACGGCTACTGGAAAGATGTAGGAACTCTTGGTTCTTACTGGGAAGCAAATATGGAGCTGATCGATATCATTCCGGAGTTTAATCTTTATGAGGAATTCTGGAGGATCTACACCAAGGGAGATGTGATCCCGCCACAGTATATTTCCGCAGATGCAGTTGTGGACAAGTGTATCATCGGTGAGGGAACAGAAATCTATGGTGAAGTACATAATTCAGTGATCGGTCCGAATGTTATCATCGGCAAGGGCAGTGTGATCCGTGATTCTATTATCATGAAGAATACAGTAGTTGGTGAGAACGTTGTTATGGATAAAGCCATCGTGGCAGAAGATGTTGTCATCGGAAATAATGTTGTGATCGGATGCGGCGAGGAGGTACCGAATGTTCTGAAACCGGCTGTATATTCCTTTGGACTTGTGGCTATCGGCGAAAACAGCGTGATTCCGGACAGTGTCAAAATCGGTAAGAATACCGCTATCGCCGGTGTTACAACAAAAGAAGACTACCCTGACGGAGAACTGGCAGCCGGCCAGGTAATTGCAGCAAAGGACGGTGGGAAAGAATGAGAGCGATAGGTATTATTTTGGCAGGCGGTAATAATAACCGCATGAGAGAATTATCAAACAAAAGAGCAATCGCGGCAATGCCTATTGCAGGAAGTTACCGCGCGATCGACTTTGCCCTCAGCAACATGGCAAATTCACATATCCAGAAGGTTGCTGTGCTGACACAGTATAATGCCCGTTCCCTTAATGAGCATTTAAGTTCATCCAAATGGTGGGATTTCGGAAGAAAACAGGGAGGACTTTATGTCTTTACTCCAACCATTACCAGAGATAACAGCTTATGGTATCAGGGTACTGCAGATGCGATCTATCAGAACCTGAGCTTTTTAAAGAACAGTCATGAACCCTATGCGGTGATCGCTTCCGGCGATGGAATCTACAAGCTGGATTACAATAAAGTCCTGGAGTATCATATCGCAAAGCGGGCAGATGTTACCGTTGTATGTACTACATGCAAGGATCAGAGCCAGGTTGAGAGATTTGGTGTTCTTCGCATGAATGAGGACTGTCGGATCGAGGAATTTGAGGAGAAACCGATCGTTTCCTCCTATAATACGGTATCTACTGGTATCTATGTCATCCGAAGAAGGCAGCTGATCGAACTGATCGAGCGTGCTGCCCAGGAAGGAAGGCATGATTTTGTAAATGATATTCTTATCCGTTACAAAAATCTGAAGAGGATTTACGGATATAAGATCGATAACTACTGGAATAATATCTCTACTGCAGAGGCTTATTATCAGACAAATATGGATTTCCTGAAACCGGAGATCCGGAACTATTTCTTCAAACAGGAGCCGGCGATCAAAACCAAGATCGCAGATGTACCTCCTGCTAAGTACAATCCGGGTGCAACTGTGAAGAACAGTCTGGTGTCCAGCGGATGTATCATCAACGGAACTGTGGAGAATTCTGTTCTGTTTCGTGATGTATTTGTAGGAAATAACTGTGTGATCAAAAACTCTGTGATCCTTAATGACGTATATCTTGGAGATAATACGCATATTGAGAATTGCATTGTTGAGAGCCGGGATACCATCCGGGCAAATTCATATTACTGCGGCGAAGAAGGAGAAGTGAAGATCGTCGTAGAGAAAAACGAACGCTACGTATTATAAATGCGGAAGATCAGTTTTCCGCAGATACGGTTAGCGAAATGAAAGGGGCAAGTAGCAATGAATATTACAGATGTACGTGTGAGGAAGGTAGCAAAAGAAGGGAAAATGAAGGCCGTTGTGTCTGTCACAATAGATGATGAGTTTGTGGTACATGACATCAAGGTGATCGAAGGCGAGAAGGGGCTGTTCATCGCAATGCCAAGCCGTAAGGCAAGCGACGGTGAATATCGTGACATCGCACATCCGATCAATTCAGCAACAAGAGAGCAGATCCAGACGATCATCCTGGACAAGTATCAGGAAGTAATGGCTGAGGAAGCTGAGAATGAGGTTCTTATGGAGGCTGCGGAGTAAGAGAAGCAGCTTCAGGGGGGATTACATCAGAGAAGTATTCTCGTAGCTGATGATCTTTGGATTGAAACAGCATAGAATAAAAACTGCCGTTTTACAGATAAATCTGTGAGAGGGCAGTTTTTTTGTGCTCCGGAAAACAAAAAAACGCTTTTCAGTTCATAAAAATTTAAATTATTACGTATTTGTTACAGAAATAAAATAAAATTATTGCTTTTTATGAAAAATGTGTTATACTAGAATCCATGAAAGGACGAAAGGTGTTTATATGAAGAATAGAAAAGTTTTCACATTACTGCTTACAGGTATGCTGACCCTTTCCATGGGAAGCACCGTATATGCATCAGGTACAGACGCTGCGATCGCAGAGGCACAGGCGGAGAAACAGGCCGCTGAGGAGGGGCTTGCGCAGGTACAGAGCAGCATCGGCACACTGGAGAGCAAGAAGCAGGAGCTGGAGAGCTATCTGGCTGATTTAAACGCACAGTATGAGGATCTTACCAACAGCATTTCTGAGCTTAGTATCCAGGCTGCTGAGAAGGAAGATGAATTAAATAAAGTAAAAAAAGAACTGAAAAAAGCAAAGAAAGCTTCTGCAGATCAGTATGAATCCATGAAGCTTCGAATCGCATATATGTATGAAAATGCCGGAACTTCCGCACTGGAGACATTGCTTTCTTCCGAAAGCCTTGCAGAATTTCTCAATCGCGCGGAGAATGCGATCCAGATTTCTACATACGACAGAGACATGCTGGATAAATATGTGAGTCTTCAGAAGAATATCCAGGAGAATGAGAAAAAGGTTGAGACGGAGTCCGCAGAGATCGATGATCTGATGACGGAGCGTGCAGCCAAACAGCAGGAAGTGCAGTCCATGGCTTCCAGCACAAGCGATGATATTAACTCTTATGTAAACCAGATCAGCGCCAGCCAGGAAGAGGCGCAGCAGCTGATGGCAGATATCAGTAATGCAGACAGCAGTATTACCGCTCTGGTACAGCAGGCAGAGGCGGAGAAGGCTGCAGAAGAGAAAGCTAGGGCTGAAGCGGCAGCAGAGGCTGAGAGACAGGCAGCAGAAGCGGCAGCCCAGGAAGAAGCCGATCAGGATAACGAGGACAGTGAAGAGGCTGATTCTGACGATGATTACGGCTATGATCCGGAGGAGGATACAACCGAGTCTTCCAGCAGCTCTACAAGTACAGACATTGTTGTAGAGGAGGAAGAGGAAGCGGATGATGTACAGTCCGGAAGTTCCGAAGATGTTTCCGAGGACAGCTCCCAGGAGGAGGTTTCTGAGGAGGTTTCCAATGATGAGACAGCTTCCGAGGAGACGGAAGATGCCTCTGCGGATACGTCCGATTCCGGTTCTTCCAGTCAGGGAACATATCTTGGAAACTTTACACTGACCGCATACTGCAACTGTGCACAGTGCTGCGGTACAGCCGGCAATCTTACCGCCAGCGGAACAGTTCCGACAGCAGGACGTACCGTTGCTATGGCAGGTGTTCCGTTTGGGACCAAGCTTCTGATCAACGGCACTGTTTATACGGTAGAGGATCTGGGAACTCCTTACGGACATGTGGATATCTATTGTGGAAGCCATTCTGAGGCATTAAGCTTCGGACTTCAGTCTGCAGATGTATATCAGGTGGGCTGATCCGGAAAAATCCATAGGAGAATATTTAAGAGAAATACAGCGCTGCAGGATCGTATGCTGATCCTTGCAGCGCTGCTTTTGTATACATGACGCAGATATGTGTTTCGTGAAGTGTAGTGTGTGGAAATTCACAAATTTCCTGCAATCCGGAGATTTTACAGATACGGCGTACCCGGGATCTCCGGATAGGTTCCCATACCGATGAGAAGCTCAAGGCCTGTCTGACGGCCTTCCAGTACAGCAGCTTTTACAGCACTGGCATCACCGGAGATGGCGATGATCACTTCATTGGAATGACTGGTACCGATATTCGGAGTCATATATTGTGTAATGGATACTGCTGCGGATTTCACGGCATTATCTGCCATCACAAGACCGATAGCAGCCGGAGAACCTGCCATGAAACCAAATGCTTCACCCAGAGGTGTGCCGAAGGCTTTATGGATAGCAGGACCTGCACTTGCGGAAAAAGCAAACTCCAGGTGGCCGGATTCGCTGATGTAGACCTCACCTGCATATTTGTTAGTCAGTTCCAGAGCCAGAGAAATGGCGTGACGCACGTCGGATACATCATTTCCGCCAAGGACGATATAGTTTCCGTGACCACCCCAGCCCTTGGTGTCTCTTGGAAGTTCAATGGAAAGGACTTCTGTATTTGTGGCTTTTACTGCATCGTCAATAGCTGTGATCTGGCCGGCAGCGCCTGTTCGGGAACTGAAAAGCCCCAGACAGTGGTATTGGGTACCTACGTTCATCTTTTTAAGCAGAGAATCATCAACTCCGGAGATCACGAGTCCGATTGTGTCAAGGACTGCGGTCCCTACAAATTCAGTACGTGTGCAGTTGGTGCTGATGTTATGAATATCGTGTATATCCATGTGGAAAAATCCCCCTTTTTGCTGAAAACTCATTGGTTTCAGTATAGCATCAGAGAGGGGAATTTGAAAGTGAAAATTGACAATATCATTTGTAAATGGCAGGTTTACATAGTAGTAAACGGCATTGTAAAATGTAAACTTAAAAAATAAAATTAAGTTGACATTCAAATCCTGCTGTGTTAAATTGTTAACAGCGAAAGAGCGGATATCATTTATAAAGGACAGGAATGATCTTCCGACAGGAAAAGCAGAAAAGGAAAGAAAGGATACAGATTATTATGACAACAGTGGCAGCAGGCAGAAGCAAGACGTATGATCTTGTTTACATTGCAGTTTTTGCAGTAGTGATGGCAGTTTGCTCATGGATTTCCATTCCGGCACAGGTACCGTTTACTCTGCAGACATTTGGAGTATTTATGGCAGTTGGTGTGCTTGGAGGAAAAAGAGGAACTCTGGCAGTTCTGGTTTACGTTCTTCTTGGAGCAGTAGGAGTTCCGGTTTTTGCAGGATTTTCCGGAGGCATTGGAGCTCTTCTCGGAAATGCAGGTGGATATATCATTGGATTTATCTTTTCCGCACTTGTTATGTGGGCAATTGAGCACGTTTTTGGCAGAAAGCCGGTTGTTCAGATCATTTCCATGATCGTTGGACTGATCGTATGCTATGCCTTTGGAACCGCATGGTTTATGTTTGCCTACACAAGAAGCACAGGTCCGGTAGGCCTTATGGCAGTTCTTGGCTGGTGTGTGTTCCCGTTTATCATTCCGGATCTTATCAAGATCGCACTGGCTTATGTTTTATCAGGAAAGGTACGTAAATATGCAAGATAAAAGCAGTGCTACGGCATATGCTTCTGATGAGGGCACAGAGGAAATAGTCATTCCTCTGCGCCCTCATCATGGTATGTGCCTGGCGTATTTTAAGGGGGAAGGCTACAGTAACGGTTTTACTGCACATATGGCCGAGATGCTGAAGATTTTTCTGGAGGGAAAGAAAATAAGGCTTCATGTGGATACGGATGAGATCTGCTCTGCCTGTCCGAATAATCTGGGCGGACATTGCGAAGCCGGAGATAAAGTGGCAGAGTATGACAATGCCGTGCTGGAAAAATGTGGACTGAAGGCCGGACAGACATTGCACTTCAGCGAATTTACAAAAAAAGTCCAGGAAAAAATCCTTGCGATGGATAAACGTAAGGAAATCTGTGGAAACTGCCAGTGGAACAGTATCTGCGAAGAACAGAAGAGCCGCTGGGCATAAAAGAAAGCAAAAATATAGAAATATAAAAAAGTATATGATCTGAGAATGCCGGAGGAAATGGCAATGGCTGTTGCATTTCCTGAAATGATGTCTTGGAATATATACTTTTTTTGTTTGAAATATTAGATAATAATATAAATATTTTGAAAACAATTTTTAGTTGAGAAAAAAACAACAATAACCGCGAGGCTTTTTTGCCAGATATGTATAGACAAATAATTTAAGCATTGATAAAATGACGATATGTTAGTTTAGACAAACTAAAGCGTGCTTGACAGAGCACTTCTGCGGAAACTGACATATGTTGAATATTCTGCAGAAGAAATTTCAATTAACCAGAGCAGCTGTAAGGTCATGATCTGGTATAAAGTCGTGTAATATAAAAGACAAAGAGGAGGACAGGTATGCATAAGTGGAAGCTTTTTAAGAAGTCAGCTGCACTCGTTCTGAGCTCAGCGGTGATCGCGTCAGGAGTGCCGGTAACGGCAATGGCGTCTGAGGCGGAAGTTTTTAGTGACGTGTCAGAAGAAACACAAGGAGAGACAGCACAGGAAGAAGGAGAGAACGAGAATCAGGAGTCTGTTTCCCAGGGCCAGCCGGAAGTTGGTGAAGCTGATATCCAGTCGGAAGAGCCGGAAGAAAGTGATGCAGAAGCTATTCAGGAAGAAGTAGCAGAAATTTCAGCAGAAGAGATTCAACAGGAAGAGGAGCCGCAGATCCAGGATGATACAGAAGAGGTATTCGGTGATGGAGAAGCATTTATGGCAGAAGCAGGCGAGGTTCTTCAGGATGCTTCTGAGATCACTGTTGCAGGAGTGAAATATCTCTGGTCCATGCAGCCGGCAGAGGGATATACACAGATAGGAACAACAGGCGTTTATGTAAAAGTAGCAGACGGGCAGACAGCTCTGAGCGGAAAGCTGTACGGAACGACAACCTTAAGTTATTCGGAATTTTATGCCGGGGATACCACTCAGGAGAGTTATGACGCTATCACTTCGGCAACAACGAGTAAAAATCAGATTTTTGCTAATGAGGACAGCACAGAGGTGACCTCTTCCGGATATCAGATCCAGGGTGTGAAGAATGTAAGTGTTGCAGTGGACGCGGAAACCTATGTAGATGCACAGGCGCTGAAAGCTGCTTCCAAGCTTCCGAGAGAGGGTGTCTATACAGAGGCAGCAGATATTACGCTGAATGAAGCACCGTCACAGGAAACAGGACAGTATAAAACTCTGAATACAGACGGAACATACAGTGCAACAAAATTCGATGTAAAAGCAACGGTCACAGATGCATCCGCCCAGATCCAGGCACCGTCGATCTGGGGTGATTACATGCTGGTGGTAAAAGAAGCCGGCACAAAATATCTCCGCAATTCCAGACAGGGTGATTTTGCTGTAGGCGGAAATACACTGGGAGTGATCCTTGAAACTGCCAGTGGTAAGAAGGTAGGACTTCGTCATACCTATGAAATCTGGGTACAGCCCTACGAACTTGCGTTTTCAGCAGGATCCGGGCTTATCGGGGAAAAAATTTCAAAGGTGACTTATATTACTCCGGACGGCTCCTATGTATATGAGTTCGGAGACAAAGCTCCTCTTGTAAAAAAACAGCCTGAAGCAGGAATGAAGGTACAGGCAGCTTTTGTAAAAGAAAATACAACCCAGGTTAAAGTTGATGATCTTGACAAATATGAAAACCCTAAGGTTTCCGTATACTACACAACAGGAAGTGGCCATGGTAAAAAGACAACGTATGTTGTAGATCATGCAGTGGCAGAGAATGGGGTGGTAACCTTTGACAGCAGTGTAGCCAGGGCCGGGGATGAGATCTACACGGTTATGATCTCAAGCGACAATTATGTGGATATGACAAAAAGTATCACACTGACAGGCCAGCCGATCACGGTTTCCAATGTTTCCTATTACTGGGTAAAGGGAGCGGTGGATGGATATACACAGATTCCGGGAACAGATATTTATTATAAGGTGGCAAATGGACATCAGGCACTGACAGGAACACTTTACGGTACGGCATCTCTGTCATACGAGGAATTTTATGCGGGAGATGCAACGAGCCGCAAGTATGATTCCGTTACATCTGCCACAACCAGAAAAAGTACTGTTTTCGGAAATGCAGATGTTCAGAATCTGACAGAAAATGGCTATGAGATCGCAGGAGTAAAAAAGGTTAATGTAGCTACAGATGCAAAAACGTATGTAGAGGCGCAGATCCTTTCAGAAGCGGGAGAACTTCCGGAAAGCGGAGTATATACAGAAGCAGCAGGGATCACCCTGGGACGTACTCCGACGGTAGAGCCTGGGCAGTATAAAACACTGAATACAGATGGAACATACAGTGCTACAAAATTTAATGTAAAAGCAACTGTGACAGATGCGGAGGCAACACTCAAAACATCTTCTCGCTGGGGAGATTATGAGATTGATGTAAAAGAAACCAGCACAAAATATCTCCGCAATACAAAGAGTGATTCCGATTTTGCAGTTAACTCCGGGATTCAGGGAATGATCCTGGAAACAACAGACGGCGGAAAATATGGCATGCGTCATATGAACGAGATGTGGCTGAAGGTGTATAAGGTTGCCTTTGCAAAAGATACAGGTCTTGAGGGAAAAACCGTAAACAAGATCACGTACATTATGGCAGACGGCGCGTATGTATATGAATTTGCAGATGGTATTTATGTTAAACCGCAGGCAACAGAAGAGATGGCTGTTTCTCCGGAATTTACGGACAGCACCCATGTTAAGCTTGCAAATCTTGATAAATACAAAAATCCGAAGGTATCTGTTTTCTATACAACAGGTGTCGGACATGCTTCAGAGACAACATATCTTGTACAGGATGCAGTAACTACAGATGGAGTGGTTGCTCTGGATTCCACTGTAGCGAGACCGGAAAATGAAACCTATACAGTAAGAGTTTCCAGTGATGGTCATGCAGATGTTTCTGTTCAGCTGGTGTATGGAACGATTGCTTTTAAAGAAAATTCAGGAGTTCTTTATATCGGAAGCTCCAGACAGCTTGAAGCAACAGGCGAGAATTGCAAGGATGTAACATACGCTTCCGATAATGAAACGGTTGCATCTGTGGACGAGAACGGAAAAGTAACTGCGAAAGCAGCAGGAACAGCCGTGATCACAGCAACATCTGCAGCAGGAAAAACTGCACAGTACAAGCTTACTGTAAAAACGCCATCTGTAAAACTGAATGCATCAGCGAAGACGCTTTATGTAAAAGGATCTCCAGCTACAGTGACGCTGAAAGCAACGACCGCAGGTGTTACCGGAAAAGTAACCTATACAAGCAGTAAACCATCTGTTGTAGCTGTAGCCGCAAATGGAAAGGTAACTGCAAAGGCGGCAGGTACAGCTGTGATCACAGCGAAATGCGGAAATTATAAAGCAACCTGCAAGATCACAGTTAAGAAGCCGTCTGTAAAAGCTTCGGCTTCAGCGAAGACTGTATTTGTGGGTGGAACAAGCCAGATCAAAGTGAAAAAAACAGGCGTTAGCGGAAAAGTTACTTATACAAGCAGTAATAAATCCGTTGCAGTGGTAAGCGCAGGCGGAAAAGTAACAGCAAAAAAAGCAGGAACAGCTACAATTACAGTAAAATGCGGAAGCTACAAAGCAACCTGCAGGATCACAGTAAAAAAAGGTAGCCTGAAGATCACATCCAAAACAGCTGTAAGTGTAAAAGCAAAGAAAACAACAGCCATCAAGGCAGTTGCTACTTCAAAGGCAAAGATCACCTACAGAAGCAGCAATACAAAAGTTGCTACTGTAAGCAGCAAAGGTGTTGTTAAAGGTGTGAAAAAAGGAAAAGCTGTTATCTATGTAAGCAGCAACGGAATCACAAAAAAGGTAACAGTTACAGTGAAATAAGCATATATTTCACTTGAATATACTTGATATGTTATAAAGAACCTTTCCCAAAACTGCTTCGGGTCTGCGAAAATGCATGCCCGAAGCAGGAAAAAAGAAAAAATTCGATTTTTTTGAAAAATTTTAATTTTTTCTATTGACAAAGTACAGAAACTCTAATATAATAGCTCTTGCAGTTGAGCAACACACAAACAACTGAAACAGAATAACGAAGCGTGGCTCAGTTTGGTAGAGCGCTGCGTTCGGGACGCAGAGGTCGCAGGTTCAAATCCTGTCGCTTCGACTAAAGCTTTGAGAATCCCTTGGTTGAGGGATTCTTTTTTTGCTTGTGAAAAATAAGAGAACGTAAGTTTGTGTTACCTTGTGTTACCTCAACGAGAAAAGAAAGGAGAATCTTCTGCATTTGCCAGGAAAAAATAAAGGTAAAGGTAATACATGGGAAAAGGTAAAGGAAAGTGAGAAATATTAAGAGAAAGCCTTTGGTGAATGTCCCGAGCATGGACCGCCAGGGGCTTTTTATATTTACAGATGAAAATATTCTTGAATGCTTTAAATAGCAGTGCTATAATACAGATATAAAGAACAACCGCCCATAAGGGGTTGACCTTATAAGAGAAGATTAGAAAATCCCACCCTGTACTCGGCCAAAGTTTTGGGGTGGTTTTTCTATGTAAAGAATTACTTACAAAACGTTAATACGAACGTAAGCAATGCTAGAATGAACATGCCAAAAGCCATAAGATCTTTGAAGTCAAAATAATTGTTGTTCATCAGCACCACCTCCATCCTTTTGGGACTAGAGGTCAGCCACCCTGTAACACGATTGTTCCCGTACAGTGTAGCATATACGGAAAATCCTGACAAGCGCAAAATGTTCTAAGATAGTAATGCTTTTTTGTCAAATGCGCAAATTATCTGTACGTCTTAATTCTTCACCTGTCTGTTAATATTCTGTTTCGGTGTACTGATTCGGGTATAGCCGTATTCTTTCGACTAACAGCTTGAGAATCCCTTGGTTGAGGGGTTCTTTTTTATGTTTGTACATCCTGGAGCTTTTTTCAGTTGATGGAATGATTTCTCTCGATCTTCATATATATTAACGAAACCGAAATACCGGAGGGACGTGCGTTGGCTGGATATCAGCGTTTTGTTGCGTATGTGTACGAGTATCGGAAAGGAAAAAAAGATGGCAGCAGCGGTTATGTGAGGGTGGAGGCCAGAGATAGGAAATGCCGTGTGGAGGTTCATCTGCGCTGCGTTGGACTGGAGCCTGGAAGTCGGTGCAGAGTGTATGGGTTTGTGCGGCAGGAAGGGTTGATGGATGGTATTTTGATCGGAAGCTGTGTTACCGGGCGGGAGCGGATCGAGTGCGCACTGGAGACGGATACAGGGGATATTGGAGGCATGGGAAAAAGTCTTCAGGAGCTTGGAGGACTGCTTCTGATCTCCGATGCCGGCGGATTCTGGGGAACGGAATGGGATGATCAGCCGATCCGGCCGGAGAATTTCCGCGAGTGGAAGAAAAAAGAAACGGAATCTCGGAAGGAAACGGAGAAAACAGGAACGGAATATCAGAAGGCGGCGGAGAAAACAGGCAGAGAGCGGGAAGAAAAGGAAGAAGAAAATCAAAAAGATGGAACCTTGCCAGAAGTGCAGGAAAATCAGAAGGAGTCAGACAGGATCATGACGGTGGAGGAGATTCAGGAGGATGTATTAAAGACATCGGAAACCGGAAATTCATATCAGGCTCCCAGTCCGCATCCGCCGGAGCCACTGCGACCAGGCCAGTCATCACCGCATCCGCCGGAACCACCACGACCAGGCCAGCCGTCACCGCATCCGCCGGAACTACCACGGCCAGGCCAGCCGTCACCGCATCCGCCGAAACCATCGCGACCGGAGCCATCTCGTTCACTTCCGGGAATACCCTGTGATGATCCCTTTAACGACG
Source organism: Ruminococcus sp. AM26-12LB (assembly GCF_003480785.1). NCBI lineage: Bacteria > Bacillati > Bacillota > Clostridia > Eubacteriales > Oscillospiraceae > Ruminococcus > Ruminococcus sp. AM26-12LB. The sequence continues at coordinate 239,007 of NZ_QUJX01000001.1, forward strand.
GCTATTTCACAGACTGCCGCAAGATCAGACCATCGGACTGCAGTGCCTTATGCAGAAAAAACGGCTGCTTCTGCAGCAACCGTTTTGTCATGTACGGATATCAGAATTTCGGCCATCTTCTGCTGTGCAGAAATCCCCGGGGACAGTACATACTGGGGGTACCCGGTGGATACAGCCAGCAGGAACGGTTTATGGCCAATATGTTTGGCTTTCCCCACTTTAAGGAATGTCCGGATATTCATATCCCAGGCGGAAAGGGAGGATACTGGTACTGTTTTATTAACATCTGATCAGAAAAATTTCGGCATCCATGCAGATAAGCAAACAGTTTTGCAAATCCGCAGATCACAGCTCCATACCACGAATTTCTACTACCGGGATCGTCTGAGACAGGATATCCCGGTAGTTTTTCATTTCTTCCTCGGAGCAGGCAGAGAATCCCGGTATCAGAACTCCGTCGGAATCCCGGTAAGCCTGGAGATAATAAGCTTTTGCACCGCTTAACCATCGGCTGATCTCCTGAAAATCTTTTTCGGAATGAAGTTCCCTCACAACTGTTGTACGAAATTCATAATCAAGGTGTCCGTCCAGCAGCCATCCGGCAGTTTCCCGGATCCCATCCAGATCGGCATGTACACCGGTAAGCACATGATAGTTGGAAGGACAGGCCTTGATATCCATGGCAACTTTGTTGATCAGGTCAGCTGCTGCGAGATTTTTTACCACGGAGGGGCGGGAACCGTTGGTATCGAGCTTCACATCATAGCCCAGCTCCCTGATCCTGCTGAGAAATTCCGGCAGCTCCGGTGCAAGTGTGGGTTCACCGCCGGAAATACAGACGCCATCGAGAATCCCCTTTCTTTTTTTTAGAAAAGCCAGGATTTCCTCCTGGGAATATTCGGGCTGGGTGTCAGGCTCCACGACAAGAGCTCCATTCTGGCAGAATGGGCAGCGGAAGTTGCAGCCGCCTAAGAATATGGTACAGGCTACCCTTCCCGGATAATCCAGCAGGGTTGTTTTGTTAAATCCACATATTTTCATAGGAAAATCCCCTTGTTTCTCTTATTTATGATACTACAAGCATACTCTCCCCCGAAAAAAGCTGCAAGCCTTTTTAACCGAATCAAGTAAGTTTCCTGCGGAGCTGCGAAAAGCAGTAAGCAGAGATGGGGACTTGCTCATGGAAGAAAAAAAACATATAATTTATGGGCTACACCTCCTGGGGCTGCATTGACCTTGTCAGTGCATCTACAGCAGAGCTGAAAAAACGCTACGGTTACATCTACGTGGACCGCAACGACGATGGAACAGGTACACTGAACCGTTATAAGAAAAAATCCTTCTATTGGTATAAAGATGTGATCGCTACCAATGGTGAGTCACTTCACAAATAATCTGGCTGCTTGACTTTCCGGAAAAAAGCAGATATAATGCATTCATTGACGCAGACAATGGAGTTCGCGAGAGCTTCCGTTGTCTGCGTTTTTCTGTCATACAATAAGAAAACGCTGCAGAAATTAGTGTGGAAATTTCTGTGGCGTTTTTGGCTGTGTGCGAATATCTGTTTTGCAGCAGATTGACATGAAATACCGGAAAAGCTATAATCGAACGGACAGAAGGCTGAGAGCAGTCTTAGTATGAACAAGATAGGATCCCGGAGCTTTTTCCGGAATGTGAAGTTACAGGAGGAGTAAAAACGTGACAGATCAGGAACGTTTTATGAAAGAGGCGATCCGCCAGGCAAAAAAGGCCCGTGCATTGGAGGAAGTGCCGATCGGCTGCGTGATCGTGCATGAGGGAAAGATCATAGCCAGAGGCTACAATCGCCGCAATACAGATAAAAATACCTTATCCCATGCAGAGCTTAATGCTATCCGAAGGGCAAGTAAAAAGCTGGGAGACTGGCGTCTGGAGGGATGCACCATGTATGTAACGCTGGAGCCTTGTCAGATGTGTTCCGGTGCACTGGTACAATCCAGGATCGATGAGGTGGTGATCGGCTGTATGAACCCGAAAGCAGGCTGTGCCGGATCTGTGATGAATCTTCTTCAGATCGAAGGCTTTAATCATCAGGTAAAGATCACAGAAGGGATATTGGAAGAGGAATGCTCCGAAATGCTTTCCACATTTTTCAGGGAACTGCGGGAGAAAAAGAAGCAGGCAAAAATCCTGAAGAAGCAGGAAGCAGAGCGCCTTGCCGGGCAGACACAGTCAGAGAGAGCGGAACAGAACGAAAAATCCCGGGAGATTTACTCTTGACAGAATCCTGTGAAAATATCAAAATAAAATCATAAATGGATTTCACTATTACAGACAGAAAATCCATTCAGGTCAAACGAAAGTCGTTGATACAGGAACGACAGAAAATGGAGGAACAAAAAATGGAACTTGAAGCTTTAAGAAAAGACATGGTAGCAGCAATGAAGGCCAAAGATAAGGTAACAAAGGAAGCAGTTTCCGCACTGATCGCAGCAGTAAAAAAAGCTGCCATTGATGAGGGATGCCGTGATGACATCAAAGGAGAGCTTGTAGACAAAGTTATCCTGAAAGAGCTGAAAACAGCAAAAGAGCAGATCGACACCTGCCCTGCAGAACGTACAGATCTGAAAGAGGAGTATCAGGCAAGATATGATATCATTGCGAAATATGCTCCGAAGCAGATGGATGAAGCAGAGATCAAGGCTTATATCGAGGAGAAATTTGCAGATGTTCTGGCAACAGGAAATAAAGGCCAGATCATGAAGGCAGTTATGGGAGATCTGAAGGGAAAGGCAGACGGCAAGCTGATTAATCAGGTAGTTGCCGGATATTGTAAATAAAATAATAGCACAAAAAATCCCGCCGGATCAGTCATAAATGACGGACCCGGCGGGAATGCTGTTTATATAGAGATCATATATTATAACCTTTTTTACGCGCGCCGCACCTCGGAATGGTCTCACAGACGTTACCTTTACAGTTAACTCAGCCCAGGCACCCTCACGGCACACAAGAGCTTCTGCTTAGTGCTGCTGCATTCCTGCCCTGACACGGTTCACAGATTCCTGTTGCGTAAGACCCAGACGTCAACGCCACTTATAAAGGGCTGCTCTGCAAGATACAAGCCTCAGATTGGCATCACCCCTGCTGTAGCGGATTGCAGGTACAGGGCACCGCTATCTCCCCGGCTGCGCGGAATTTAATTATAGACTCTGAAACCGGATTTGTCAAGGTACAGACCGAAATAAATCAGTTCATATTAAGTGTACAGTACTGTACCGCCCCGTTTTTGGTGTTGCGAAGGGTGAAGCTGATATAGGCGGACTGCTTCGCGGAAAGATTTCCGATACGGAGCGTGGAAGAAGAAGCCCCGCTGTTAGGGGCGTTGTAATTGGTACTATACTGTGTATGGGTCCGGTTGTTGTTGAAAGAAACGCCTGTGATCTTCCAGCCATTTGCAGCGGTGCATTTCATGACAGCATTCTTCTGTGCCTTGTTGGCGTAACGAAAGGCGTTATGGCCGGAGCTTTTGAATTTTCCGGCAAGATTGCCTTTTACACCTGTGATGGAGACGGATTTCAACGGGTTGACATAACGAAGCACCTTGATGGTGGAAGTATAGGTTTTGTTTCCGACCTTGAAGGAAATCTTTCCAGTTCCGGGCTTTTTAACGGCAAAACCGATATTGTAGAAATGATCGGAGTGAGTGTACGGTTTTGCACCCTTGCGGAAAGCCTCCGTGGTACTTTTGAAGCTGCTGGAACCGAAGGAGTCCAGTGCGATCACAGAACCGCCGCTGACCACTTTAACATTGGATTTGAGAATGTTCTGTTTAGCAGGAATATTGCTGATCGAGATCTCATCGTATCCCAAGTCCTTTCCGGATGTGGGCATATAAACGATCCGGGTTTTGGAATAATTGATCGCTGCACTGGCGGCGAGAGGAGTCATGGCGCATACCATGGCTGCGGCTAATAAAGCGCAGGATAGTTTTTTGAGGATTTTTTTCATAGGACGCTCCTTTCCTGGTAAAAATTTTCTGTAAACATACGAAAGTTACTGATAATTTTATTTTACGATGAGATACAGGTAAAGTCAATCAATACACTCGCTGTTTTCGTGCTTTTTTGGCTATTGTACACTGCCTGAAAATGCTTTATAATATTATATTGTGTAAAACTCTGTGAAAAGAGAGGATACAGTAGTTGTTCTGCAGAAATACGTCAGGTGGAATATCTGTCTTATATGCAGACAGCAACAAATAAAATGTGCACATAAGAGGGCATAGAATGGAGGACGCTATGATTAAAAGAATCGGTCTGCTGACAAGCGGTGGTGACTGTCAGGCACTGAACGCAACCATGAGAGGCGTTGTAAAGGGTCTGAGCAACAGCGTTGAGAACCTTGAGGTTTATGGATTTGATGACGGATATAAGGGACTGATCTACGGGAAATACCGTATGCTTACAGCCAGGGACTTTTCCGGAATCCTGACTCAGGGCGGAACTATTCTCGGAACATCCAGACAGCCATTCAAACTGATGCGGGTTCCGGATGAGAAGGGACTGGACAAGGTTGAGGCCATGAAACAGACTTACTATAAGCTCTGTCTTGACTGTCTTGTGATCCTCGGCGGAAACGGAACGCAGAAAACCGCCAATCTTCTCCGCGAGGAAGGCCTGAATATCATCCATCTTCCGAAGACCATTGATAATGATATCTGGGGTACAGATATGACCTTTGGCTTCCAGAGCGCTCTGGAGATCGCAACAAATGCCATTGACTGCATCCATACAACAGCTGCATCTCATGGACGTGTATTTATTGTTGAGATCATGGGACATAAGGTCGGAAGCCTTACACTGAATGCCGGTGTTGCAGGCGGAGCAGATGTGATCCTGATCCCGGAGATCCCATATGATATCAATAAGGTTGTAGAAGCCATCCAGAAGCGTAACAAGGCAGGCAAGCGTTTTACCATTCTTGCAGTAGCTGAGGGAGCTATCTCAAAAGAAGATGCAGAGCTTCCGAAGAAAAAATACAAAGAAAAGCTTGCGGAAAGAGCGAAGAAATATCCGTCTGTATCCTATGAGATCGCAGACCAGATCCAGCAGGTGACCGGAAGTGAGGTACGTATCACAGTTCCGGGACATATGCAGCGAGGCGGAGAGCCATGTGCATATGACCGCGTTCTTTCCACAAGGATCGGTGCCGGTGCAGCGCAGGCGATCATGGATGAGGAATACGGTGTTATGATCGGTGTCATCAACGGCAAGATCAAGAGGGTTCCTCTTGCTGAATGCGCAGGCAAGCTGAAGATGGTATCTCCAAAGGATCAGCTTGTAAAAGCAGCCAAACAGATCGGAATCAGTTTTGGCGATTAATGAATTATGAGTCATCTGGCCGCCGCGGGAGTCTTTCCGCGGCGACTGTGGCGAAGAGAAGGAGAGTTTTATGAGTTATACTGCTCTTTACCGTAAATTTCGTCCCGACAATTTTGACGATGTAAAAGGACAGGACCATATTGTGACAACACTGACCAACCAGATCAAGGCGAACCGTATCGGACACGCATACCTGTTCTGCGGAACGCGTGGTACCGGAAAAACTACGGTTGCAAAGATCCTGGCGAAGGCAGTAAACTGTGAACATCCTGTAAATGGCAGCCCCTGCAATGAATGTGCCATGTGCAAGGCCATTCAGGCGGGAACTGCCATGAATGTGATCGAGATCGATGCAGCCTCCAACAACGGTGTTGATAACATCCGTGAGATCCGTGAGGAAGTGGCTTATCGTCCAACAGAGGGCAAATACAAGGTTTATATCATCGATGAGGTGCATATGCTCTCAACAGGTGCATTTAATGCTCTTCTGAAAACATTGGAGGAGCCGCCTTCTTATGTTATTTTTATCTTGGCGACTACAGAGGCCCACAAGATACCGATCACAATACTGTCCAGATGTCAGCGCTATGACTTTCACCGGATATCCATTGATACCATTGCTGCCAGACTTTCCGAGCTTCTGACAGCAGAAGGGGTGGAAGCAGAGGAGAAGGCTGTACGCTATGTGGCAAAAAAAGGCGACGGGTCCATGCGAGATGCCCTGAGTCTTCTGGATCAGTGTATTTCCTTTTATCTGGGACAGGTGCTTACTTATGATAAAGTCCTGGATGTTCTGGGAGCTGTGGATACAGAGGTATTCAGCAGACTTCTCCGAAAGGTTCTTTCCGGCGATGTGACAGGTTCCATCCATGTGCTGGAGGACCTGATCACAGGCGGCCGGGAGCTGGGACAGTTTGTATCAGATTTTACCTGGTATATGCGAAATCTTCTGCTTGTGAAGACTTCCGAAAATCCGGAGGAAGCCATTGATGTTTCTTCTGAGAATCTGAAGCTTCTGAAGGAAGAGAGCGGGATGACAGATGTGGAGACGCTGATGCGTTACATTCGTATTTTTTCCGATCTGTCCAATCAGATCCGTTTTGCAAGCCAGAAGCGTGTATTGGTGGAAATCGCACTGATCAAGCTGTGCAGACCGGCCATGGAGACAAATCTGGACTCTGTTCTTGACAGGCTTCGTGTCCTGGAAAAACAGATGGAGGAACGGCCTGTGCAGCAGGTGATCGTTCGGGAGAGCGAGGCCGGTGGAGCCGGGGAACCGGGGGCGGCAGTGACCGGTACAGCAACGGTACAGCAGCAGAAACCACAGAAGGCAGCTCCTGAGGATCTTCAGAAGATCGTGGCAGGCTGGCGTGCCATCGTGGGTCAGACTACCGGACTTTTCAAGCAGTCCCTGCAGCGTGCAGTCCCCAAGTATAACGGAGAAACAGGAGATCCCATCCTTTATGTGGAATTCCAGGATTTTCTGGGGATGAATTATGTAGACAATCCGGAGGCGAAGAAAGAGCTTCAGGACATTATTGTTGCCCGGACAGGCAAGAGCGTGGAGATACATATGCTGGTAGCCAACAAACATCAGCACACCAATCTCGCGCAGATCACAGTAGACGATGCACTTCGGGAGAATATCCACATGGATATCGTAGTGGAAGAAGACCCGGATGAGGAGTCATAAATCCGTAAACAAAAAACAGGAGGAAAGTATTATGGCAAAAAGAGGTGGATTTCCTGGCATGGGTATGCCGGGAAACATGAATAATCTTATGAAACAGGCGCAGAAAATGCAGCGTCAGATGGAAGAAAACCAGAAAGCTCTTGAGGAAAAAGAGTTTACAGCAACAGTAGGCGGCGGAGCTGTTTCCGTTACAGTTTCCGGTAAACGTGAAATAACAAAGGTCACACTTTCCGAGGAAGCGGTAGATCCGGATGATATCGAGATGCTTGAGGACATGATCGCGGCAGCAACAAATGAGGCGCTCCGTCAGGTTGAGTCCGAGTCAGCAGCAGTGATGTCCAAACTCACAGGCGGCCTTGGCGGTCTTGGCGGAGGTCTTCCTTTCTGATGGAATATTACAGCAGCCATATCAATAAACTTATTGAGCAGCTTTCCCATCTTCCGGGGATCGGAGCCAAATCTGCCCAGCGTCTTGCATTTCATATCATGAATATGCCGAAGGACCAGGTGGAGCAGCTGACCGCCTCCATTACCGATGCAAGGCAGAATGTTCAGTACTGTAAGTGCTGTTACACGCTGACAGATCAGGAGCTTTGTCCGATCTGCGCCAATCCCAAAAGGGATCACAGCACGATCATGGTGGTTGAGAATACCAGGGATCTGGCAGCATATGAGAAAACAGGTAAATTTGACGGTGTATATCATGTACTTCATGGTGCAATCTCCCCGATGCTTGGGATCGGGCCGGATGATATCAAACTGAAGGAACTGATGAAGCGCCTTCAGGGGGATGTAAAGGAAGTTATTGTGGCAACCAATTCCAGTCTTGAAGGCGAAACGACAGCTATGTACATCAGTAAGCTGATCAAACCGACCGGGATCAAAGTAAGCCGTATCGCCAGCGGAGTTCCGGTGGGCGGTGATCTGGAGTATATTGATGAGGTGACACTTCTCCGGGCACTGGAAGGAAGAGTGGAACTATAACCGGATCAGGTGAAAAATTCCCTGAGGGATTGCAAAAAGTGATAAGCAGCCAGGAAATTTCCCCAGGTTATAAAGGAGGTGAGACTGGTGGCAAAAAAGAAAGCAACCTCATCGGATGTGGCAGCACGCGCAGGAGTTTCCCAGGCAACGGTATCCATGGTGCTGAACCGGAAATATAATGTTTCTTTTTCGAGAGAAACTGTAGAGCGGGTGGAGCAGGCGGCCAGAGAGCTTGGCTATGAGCTTCCCGGACGTCGGAAACACAAAGCTGACAGAAAAGAAAAGCTGATCGTTGTTTTCTGCCCCACACTCACCAGTCCCTATTATGTACTGCTGCTTCAGGGGATCGAGGCTGTGGCCAATGAGCAGGGATATGGGGTATTTATCTGCAACACCCAGCGCGATGCGGGGCTGGAAGAAAAATATCTCCGTATGATGCAGACCATGCGGCCGGCAGGGATCATCTATACCTGCAATCCTCATCCGGATTTCCAGCATCAGGTAGAAAAGATTGCAAAAGAAACACCGCTGGTCATCATCAGCAACAAGGAAAAAACAACCACGGTAGATGCTATCAATCAGGACAACACAGTGGTAGGAAGGCTGATGGCCAGACATCTTCTTGATCTGGGGCACACGGATGTGGCATTTATCACGCCGCCACTTACCAGACGGCAGTGGCAGCGCTCCAAGCGTGTGGAGGGTTTTGTCCGCGAGTTTGAAAAAGAGGGAAAAAAGGATCATGTGCTCATCAAGGCGGCAGATGAGTCCAATGACAGAAAGATCCCGCGGATGGATTCCGAGTATGCCATGGGCTACGAGCTGACTATGGAGCTTCTCCAGGAAGGACAGAAATTTACGGCTATCGCAGGACAGAATGACATGATGGCCATAGGCGCCATTGATGCGCTGCATGAAATGAGGATACACGTTCCGAAGGATGTTTCTGTCATAGGGTGCGACAATATTTTTTATTCCGGCATCCGCAGGATCTCCCTGACAACCATTGATCATTTTGTTGCGCTGAAGGGAAGAGATGCCTGTGACATCATCATCCGTAAGATCGACATGAATGATAAATTTTACCTGGATGAAAGACCTGCCAGCCTGTATAATATCGAATATACCCCGAAGCTGATCACGCGCCGCACGACGGGGTATGCAAGACTGGACAGAAACCAGTCTGATGAACAGAAAAATAAATAATAGCGCAAAAATTATTAATAATAATATATAGAGAGAGTTTCCATGACACATTTGAATAGAAACCTTGTTAGCTACGATAATTACGGCGATATTCGAATTGAGGAAAATGGAAAGAAGCTGTTTTGGGTGAAAAAATTGACAGGCACTATTAATAAAATGTTATTTTATTAATAAAAGATTTATTAATAAAAAGCAGGTGCCTTGACCCCCGCAATGAGTTTGTTATAATGGAATCATCAAGAAAAAGAACGAACGTAAACAGGAGGAAAAAACAATGAAATTTTTTATCGACACAGCTAAAGTAGAGGATATCAGAGAAGCAAATGACATGGGAGTTATCTGTGGAGTTACAACAAACCCGTCTCTGATCGCCAAAGAAGGAAGAGACTTCAACGAGGTGATCAAAGAGATCACAACGATCGTTGACGGACCGATCAGCGGTGAGGTTAAAGCTACCACAACAGATGCTGAGGGAATGATCCGTGAGGGACGTGAGATCGCAGCCATCCATCCGAACATGGTTGTTAAGATTCCTATGACAACAGAGGGACTGAAGGCAGTTAAGGTTCTTTCCTCTGAGGGGATCAAGACAAACGTTACTCTGATCTTTTCTGCTAACCAGGCACTTCTTGCAGCAAGAGCAGGTGCTACATATGTATCTCCGTTCCTTGGAAGACTGGATGACATCTCCACAGATGGCGTTGAGCTGATCCAGCAGATCGCTGAGATGTTTGCAGTTGCAGATATCCCGACAGAGATCATCGCAGCAAGCGTTCGTCATCCAATGCATGTAACTGCATGTGCACTTGCAGGCGCAGATATCGCTACGGTACCGTTCAAGGTAATTGAGCAGATGACACATCATCCGCTGACAGATGCAGGTATCGCTAAATTCCAGGCTGATTACAAGGCAGTATTCGGTGAGTGATCGAAACCTCTTTTATATACAAATTCCCTGTGAACAGCAGGGCACTAAAAAGGAGACATTTATAACATGGATAAGTTAGAACTTCAGAAAGTTGCCAACGAAGTCCGCAAGGATATCGTAACAGCAGTCCATGCAGCAAAGGCCGGCCATCCGGGCGGATCCCTTTCTGCAGCAGACGTGTTCACCTATTTATATTTTGAAGAGATGAACATCGATCCGAAGGATCCTAAGAAGGCAGACCGTGACCGCTTTGTCCTTTCCAAAGGACATACAGCACCGGGACTCTATTCTGTACTTGCAGAGAGAGGATATTTTCCAAAAGAGGATCTGAAAACACTTCGTCATCTGGGCTCCTATCTTCAGGGACATCCGGATATGAAGCATATTCCGGGCGTTGATATGTCCAGCGGTTCTCTTGGTCAGGGAATCTCTGCAGCAGCAGGTATGGCTCTTTCTGCCAAACTCAGTAATGATGACTATCGAGTATATACATTGCTGGGTGATGGTGAGATCGAGGAAGGCCAGGTGTGGGAGGCAGCTATGTTCGCAGGCTTCCGTAAACTGGACAACCTGGTTGTGATCGTAGATAACAATGGACTTCAGATCGATGGTGACATTGCAGATGTATGCTCCCCGTATCCGATCGACAAGAAATTTGAAGCTTTCAATTTCCATGTGATCAATGTTGCGGACGGCAACGATATGGATCAGCTGAAGGCTGCTTTTGATGAGGCAAGAGCTACAAAGGGTATGCCGACAGCTATCATCATGAAAACAGTAAAAGGTAAAGGCGTTTCCTACATGGAGAACGCAGTAGGCTGGCACGGAAAAGCTCCGAATGACGAGCAGTATGCACAGGCAATGGAAGATCTGGAGAAGGTAGGTGAAGCATTATGTCAGAAGTAAAGAAAATCGCAACGAGAGCAAGCTACGGCAGTGCCCTCATAGAATTAGGAAAAAAACACGAGGATCTTATCGTTCTTGACGCTGACCTTGCTGCAGCTACACAGACAGGTATGTTTAAAAAAGAATTCCCGGAGCGTCACATTGACTGCGGTATCGCAGAGTGCAACATGATGGGTATTGCAGCAGGAATCGCTTCCACAGGTAAGGTTCCCTTTGCAAGTACTTTTGCAATGTTTGCAGCAGGACGTGCTTATGAGCAGGTTCGTAACTCCATCGGATATCCGAAGCTGAATGTAAAGATCGGAGCAACTCACGGCGGTATTTCTGTAGGTGAAGATGGCGCCACACATCAGTGCCTGGAGGATTTTGCCCTGATGAGAGTGATTCCGGGCATGGTCGTTGCAAGTCCTTCTGATGATATCGAAGCAAAAGCTATGGTTGCTGCTGCTTACGAGCATCAGGGACCGGTATACATGAGATTCGGACGTCTTGCTGTTCCGGTTATCAATGACAGACCGGATTATAAATTTGAGCTTGGTAAGGGCATCGTTCTCCGCGAGGGAAAAGATCTTACCATCATCGCAAACGGACTTTGCGTTGCACCGGCTCTTGAAGCAGCTGAGAAGCTTGCAGCAGACGGAATCGATGCAAAAGTGATCAATATCCATACCATCAAGCCTCTGGATGAGGACCTTGTTGTTGCAGCTGCCAAAGAAACCGGCAAGGTTGTAACTGTTGAGGAGCATTCCATCATCGGCGGTCTTGGCGGAGCTGTATGCGAGTGCCTGGCTGAGAAGGCACCGGTACCGGTTAAACGTATCGGAATCCATGATGTATTCGGTGAGTCCGGTCCGGCATTAGAGCTTCTTCATAAATACGGTCTCGATGCAGAGGGTATCTATAAGCAGATCAAGGAGTTCGCATAATCAAGATCAACAGGGGATAAGTCTGTTTCTGCAGGAAGTATCTTAAGGATCCCGCAGGCGATCACATCTGCAAGTGCTACCACGGTGGAGAGCCGGGTAGTCTGCAGGGTAAGCTGCTCCATGATTCCGGCAGTATTTACAATGCCGGTGATATGGATGTCCCCTACAGGTGGAAGATCTTTCTGAACACCAGCACCTGGGTAAAGTGCACCATTTCCAATGGTCACATAGCCCAGGTGTTTTTTTTGTCCAAGAGAAGCATCTATGGCGATTACAAGGGCGTGTGGATGAAGCCTTGTGATAAGCGATGAAGTTTTTTCCAAGTTCAGGGCATGGACCGGGCAGGAAAGAGTGCCGTAGACAAAAATATGTCCGGTTTCATGAGGATGAAGAAGGTGTCCGATATATGGGCCTAAACAATCTCCGGTAACACGATCACTGCCAATGCATAAAAACACGATCTCAGTCCATTTTTTAGGACAGTGAAGAATGCATTTTTTCAGAAGATAAGCAATCTCGCCGGATGAACCGTTTTTTCCGGCATCAATGTAAAAAGCCATGAGAAACCTCGATTCTTTTTTCACTCTATCATATCCTGAAAAAAGGAAAAATATGCATGGTGCGGAATCTGTCGCTAAATTCTGTGGACAGACTCTTACATTCTGCTAAAATCCGCATTTTTACTGTGCTATGCTTGGACAGAAGGAGTGATATGAGATGATAGAAGTCATTTATAAGGAGGACACAACAGAACAGGAAGCCGCACAGGAATCGTTTTCCATGCCTAGAAATGTAAGGCAGATCGGGCTGGCGAACGGAGATTACAGGATTTATATAGAAGATTATGTATACACATTTCTCTGCAGCCTGGCAGAAGATGAAAAGCCGGAAGGCCAGGGAAGTGTGGCGGTACTTACAGGTGAAATTCAATGGACTGCAGATATGACCTGTATTTTTATAAAAGGTGCCATTGCAGCAGACGGCATGGAGGCTGCGGCAGAACATATTGACTTTTCGGAAAAACTCTGGCAGAAACTGCAGGAGGATAAGGATCAGTATTTTCCGGAGCAGGAGATCGTGGGATGGTTTTTTGCACAGCCTCAGATAGCAATGGAGATCACGGAGCTTTTTGTGAAAGTACATCTCAGACATTTCGGAGGGGAAAAGATCCTGATGCTGATGGATCCTGGAGAACGGGAGGATGCCTTTTTCCGTTATGATGGCGGCATGATGGCAAAACTGAGCGGGTATTATATTTATTATGAGAAAAATTCTCAGATGCAGACGTATATGATCGAACGCAGCCAGAAAGAGGGCGGAGAAGCATCCGAGAAAGTGGAGGACAGGGCTGTCAGAAATTTCAGAAAGATCATAGACAGTAAAAATCCGGAGGAACAGGGAGAAGAGAAAACTTCTGTTTTTTCTTATGCGGCTACGGTGTGTCTGGCATTGGCAGTTCTTGTGGCTGGAGTGGGCTTTTATCGGAATCAGCAGGAAAAAACAGAGGTTCCGGAAGATTATCGCGCTGCTTCTGCTTCGGTGGTGCAGATGACACCTGCAGTAACAGAACCGGTGCGGAGTGTATCGGTTTCGCCAAAGGCGGTGCAGACGCAGAAACCGGTGCAAACACAAAAACCGGTACAGACGCAGGAAGCTGTGCGGGGAACTCCGGTCCCGACGGAAACCATGCAGAAAAGAGAAAAAATCTCAATAACACCGGAACCTCGAAGTTCAAAAAAACAGTCTGTTTCAGAAGCAACGCAAAAAAAGGATAATAAAACAGAAGAGAAAAAAACAGAAGAGAAAAAAACAGAAGAGAAAAAAACAGAAGAGACTTCAGTGGCTGCAGGAAATCCTGGAGAAACTTATGTGATCCGCCCGGGAGACACCTTGTATCAGATCAGTCTCAACCGCTATGGTACTGTAGCGGCGATGGAGCAGATCTGTGCATTAAACGGAATTTCTGCCAATGAGATCATTTATCCCGGGCAGGTAATTGTACTACCCTGATGGAGTGTGCTATAATAACTGGAAAACCAATTACAAAATAAAATACTTAAGGTAAGGGATACAGTTGTGAATATCATAAAAAAAATACAGAAAAAACAAAAGCGTAAAAAGCTGATGAGGCAAAAAGCCAGGCTTGCACAGGAACAGGCTGCACAGGAAGGCGCTCACTACGGGAGAACTTCTCATCGCCGAAGGATTTCAAGAAAGGGGAAAAAGGTGATCACAGCGGCAGTGATCGCTGCTGCAGTCTGCCTGGTTTTTCTCTATGCAGAAAAAAGAAGCTATCACAGCTATAAAGTATTAAATACAAGCGAACAGGAAGATGTTGTGTCCACACAGTATGTGGACATGGATGGAGATATCCTGAGATACAGTCCGGATGGAGTATCTGTTGTGGACAACAGCATGAATACGATCTGGAATGAAACCTATACAATGCAGAATCCTATTGCAGATGTGAATGGAAGCAGGGCGGTTGTTGCAGACAGCGAGGGAACATCGCTTTATATCTGCGACAAAAAAGGTGTGACCGGAACTGTAACAACATCTTATGCTATTGTAAAAGTGCGGATCGCATCGAATGGAATGGTTGCAGTGATCCTGGACAATGATGATAATACCTGGATCAATTTTTATAATCCGGATGGCAGTCTGGTCGCGGAAAATCTGACTAAGATCGATGATCCGGGATATCCCATGGATGTAGCAGTGTCTGATAACGGAGTGATGATGGTAACATTCCAGTATGTTGATGGAAGCAAGACTACCAGCTATGTGGCATTTTATAATTATGGGGATGTAGGGCAGAATGAGGATGATCGGATCGTAAGTGGTTATACCTATGAGAATGTAGTGATCCCGCAGGTGGAATGTATCAGTGACAGTAAGTATATTGCTTTGCGAGATGATGGATTTTCTACTTACCAGGGAAGCCAGATTCCCAAAGAAAGCAAAACAGTCAATGTAAAACAGGAGATCGTAAGTACATTTTTCAGTGATGACAGGATTGGCCTTGTATTTAAAAACAATAATAAAGATGATCTGTATACAATGGAAGTCTATAGTATGAGCGGACAGCTGAAATTCCGTAAAAATTTCAATATTCCATATACGACTATAAAAATGAGCGGAGATAATATCATCATGTATAACAGCTCGCAGATCTGCGTGATGAACAGCCGTGGCGTACAGAAATATGCCGGAAATGTAGATGGAACGATCCGGGATTTCTTTAAGATCGGATGGAATAAATATCTTATGGTACTGGATACAGGCGTCAGCACCATAAAATTCAGTTAAGGGGGCAGATATGAACTGGACATGGCTTGGACTGGCTGTGCTGGTCCTGCTTGCCTTTTCCATGGTGGATGGATACAGGCATGGCTTTGTAAAAGAAGTAGTATCTGCATTGCTTGTTCTGATCTCCGTTGCTCTGGTATGGCTGATCAATCCTTATGTGAATCAGTTCATACGTGAGAATACGTCTGTTTATGAAAAAATCCAGACTGCCAGCGGATCATTTGTGGATTCTCTGGCAGATGGAAAAGAAACCATGGATGAGGAGGAACAGAAGGCGTTGATCAGCAGTATGGATATTCCGGATCTCCTCCAGAAGGGGATAACAGAAAATAATACGGCATTGGTGTATCAATATCTGGCGGTTAATACATTTGCAGGGTATATTTCCGGATATCTGGCCAATGTAGCAGTGAACTGTCTTTCTTTTTTGGTATCATACATACTTTCCTCAATCCTGATCCATGTGTTGGCGTATGCCATGGATCTCCTGGCAAGATTGCCGGTCATCCGTGGGATCAACAAAATAGCCGGCGCCGTAGTAGGAGGCATGAAGTGTATTGTTTTTGTATGGGTCGGAATGCTGGTACTTACGATTTTATGCAACACGGAAATAGGGCAAAAGGGTCTGGGACTGATCCGGGGTGATACAGTACTGGATTTTCTTTATGATAAAAATATTTTTATCCGTATTTTTACAGGAATATTTTATGGTGGGTAAAAGAAACCGCATTTTGCAGACGAAAAAGCACCAGGATACAGGTGGTGACCATGTCTGTGAAATGCGGTTTTTGGCGAAAAAATACGTTTTTCAGAAAAAAATGAAATTTATGTAAAAAACATGTTGACAGCTAATGGAAAAAATGCTATTCTATCAGAGTTGTTAGGAACAAATTGTTTTTAAGAAACAGATAAATACATCTGCTTTCAGAAAAATAAAAAAGTAGTTGACAAAAGACAGAAGATATGATAAAGTATCCAAGTCGTCAACG